>JAFGJA010000470.1 GCA_016929355.1 Anaerolineae bacterium
CCATTTTTCGTCGGGGAGTTTGGCTGTTGTCATATTTCAACCCTAACACTTCTCCCCTCTCGCTGTCAAATGTCAACAGAACCTAGTTGAGCGAATCCCCCGCCTGATGCTATAATGCGCGAGTACATCACTTAACCCATATTCGGCCTGGAATGCCTGGAAAGATAGCCAAGTCATGCCTAAATCCGAAATTATAACCGACCTGCGTGCCGCCCGCGCGACGCTGCAACAGGCCATTGATGGCCTCAGCGACGATCACATGCTGCGCCCCGGCGTGGTGGGTATCTGGTCCATTAAAGACGTGTTGGGCCATTTAGTCTCGTGGGAAGCCGAGTTAGTCACGGCTTTAGCCCGTTTGGAGCAACACAAACAGCATCCCCCACGTATTGTAGAGATAGAAGATATTGACGAGTGGAATGCCGAACAATACAGCCAGAACGCCCCGCGCCCACTGGCGAACATCCTTGAAGATTTTGCCGGTGTCCACCGCCATCTAATCCAGGCGATTGATGATCTGGATGATCGCGTATTGGACGACAACCGGCGCTTTCCCTGGATGGAAGGCGAACCGCTCAGTTATTTGATCGCGGAAAACGCCATCTGGCACGAGGAGGAACACGCCGATGAAATTCGCCAATGGCGCGACGAGGCGGGGCTGTAGGTGTGGTTAGTTTCTTAGGATAGGATCGTTTCATGCGTTTCTTACGGCAGTTGATCGCATTAAGTATTGTACTGGTCTTTATGTTTGTGCTGCCTTGTTCGTTGTGGACCTTCCACTTACAGCGCATCCTGTTAGCCGGAGACACCTACGAAACCGCCTTTGACGATGCGGGTTTTTATCAAGACCTGACGCCGCGCGTACTGCCCGCCTTGCTCAAAGGCTTACACGAGGAGCACAATACGGATGATGCTCCCTATCAAGTTACCCTGCTTGAAACGATCAATCACCTGGATGAACGCGACTGGAATCACATTGCGCCGGAACTGGTCCCGGCAACCTGGGTCGAATATACCGTTGAAACGAATCTCAATGCCTGGGTGAGTTGGATTAATGGCGACGCCCCGACGCTGGAGATCATTTTCCGCACCGAGACATTACGCCGCCGCCTGGAAAGTAACGCGGGGATCGATGCCCTCGCGCAAATTGCCGAGGCGCTGCCCCCGTGCGATCCGGCGCAAACAGAGCAATTCGACGCTTATTTGAACGGCGAACCAGATGGTGAATTTCCCTACTGCCGCCCGGAATCGCGCGAGCAGCAAGACGCTTTGCTCGACCTATTGGATCAGGCCCGGTTAGATGCCGTCGCGCAGTTCCCACAAGACCTTGACGTGATCGAGGAGATGCGCACGGTGGCCGCGCAAGAGATGGAAGACCAGGGACACCCCGACGAAAAAACCTTTACGGATGCCGATCTCAATCAAGCGCGCTCGGTGGTGCGGCTCTGGAAACACCTGCTGCCCGCCGTGCTGCTGATCCCGATTGCGCTGCTCGCGCTGATCGTGATCTTCGCCGTGCGCTCGTTCAAGACATTTTTCCGGTGGATGGGGTGGGCCTTGATGCTCGGCTGTGTGCTGACGTTGGCCCCGCTCTTTATGCTGCCGTTCATGGTCGGCGAAGCGCATTTTGAAACCGAACTTGAAACCGGCTTTGCTGCTGGTGGCGCATTGATCGCGGAAGTTCTCAGTAACCGGATGTTTGACATTTTGGTGGGGCAGTTCACCTGGCCGATCCTGATTCAAGCCGCGATTCTGCTGGTCGTCGGCTTTATCTTCGCCGTCTTATCCGTGCTGCTTAATGATCCCGATGCCCCACCGGATGTGGTGAACACGCCCACCGGGATGCAAGTCTATCAAACACCATCCGGCGAACTGGTGTATGTCAGCACCACCGGCAGCACACCGACTGGCACGCCCATTGTGGGACACATGATGCCGGATCAAACCCCACCGCCGGAGCAGAATCCGCCGGTTTGAGCGCGTGTGCGGCAAGCCATTTGACCCCACCCTAAGTCCAATACGGTTTAGTTAGGGCGGGCGGATAATCAGCGTTTCGTACCTCTATCCCCGGAGGTTGAAACCTCCGGCTACGCCAGTCAAAAGCCCGTAAGCCCTCTAAAGGGGCTAAAATCGTGTGCGCCACTGGTTTTTCAGCCCCTTCAGAGGGCTTACCGCGCTTGGCAATTAGCCGTAGCGCTTCAGCCTACGGCGCAAAAGACCGGTTATGTTCAGCGCAGCAGCGGGCTTAACTAAACCGTATTGCACTTAAATCCCTCCCCGCAGGCAGGGAGGAACTTCTCAACAGGGACTCTTCTCTCTTCTCCTGCTTGCAGGGGATGGGGATAGCGTTGGGTAATCGCCTTTCGACAACCCCCCTCTTAATCGCTATAATGCGCCGCGCGGTCATGATCACGGTAGCCATGCCAGCAATCATGATCGCGCTGATGTTGTCCTGTTAGTCCGTGTTAGTCTGTCACGTTGTTTAGACTGAGGCGCAGTTATTCATGCCCGACCAATTCACAAACGAACCTTTCGCTGAGTCCTTGCCTGACGACTCCTTGCCGCCACAGCAAGAACCCACTGAAGCCATTCCCTACATCCCTGTCCCGGAATTCGTAAATCCACTCCTGAACGAAGTGCCAGTTGAGCCGGATGACACCCAACCCCGCGCGCCGGTAGGCTTGCGCGAACGGTTAGCCGCCGCAGAACCACCCCTTGATCCGATGGCGGATACGGCGGAAACATACACACTATCGCCCGGCTCCGGGCGCTGGCTGCTGGCATTTTCGGTATTGGCGGGGACGTTATGCCTCTGCGCGCTGATGGTCGGTTCGGCGTCCTATCTGGGCTACCGGGACGGGTTAGCGACCAACAACGCCAAAGTGACGCAGACGCTCGCCACCGGCATCGCGGAACAGTACGCCACCGGCATCGTTGATCTGGCGCAGGGCCGCGCAGAACTGGCCGTGATCCGGTTAGAATGGATCGTGGAAACGCTTCAGGCTCCGACGGAATACGCCCAGGACAGCGCCGCCCGGCTGAACATTGCGCGCACCCGCGCCGCCTATACTGCGACGCCCGCCGCCACCGCCACCCCTACCGCCAGTCCAACTCTGCCCGCCCCAACTAACACGCCCGTCCCGCCCACCGA
>JAFGJA010000471.1 GCA_016929355.1 Anaerolineae bacterium
AGATTGTAAAGATTGCCAGCAGCGCGCGCGTGGGGAATGATTTTTTGCGCCACGCCAGGATCAGCAGCGCCACTAAGCCACCCTCATACACAATCTGCAACCACCAGATCGCGGGCCAACTCAATAACCGCCACTTCGGATCACCGCTCACCAGACGCGGCGAGAGATCGTAATTCAGATGATCGAGTACCGCCCACGCATTACTCCATGTATCGCCCTGATCGCTCAACAAATAGCGGAATGTCTCAAAATGATGCGTCAGGTTGTAGCCCCAAAACGGTGCGCTTCCGATCACAAAAGCGAGTCCGGCCTGTGTCCAGATAGGCCAATATGATTTGTGCAGCAGATCACGGCGGTAGATCATAAACGCGATCAGGATCGGCATGGCATAAAACGTGCTCAACCACGAAACCCAGAACGCGATCCCGCCCAATAAACCGAGGAGCAGCATGTATTTTTGCTCTTTGGTTTTTAAATCTGTGTCATCTGTGTGTATCTGTGTCCCATTTTTTTCTAACGCATAACTCGCCGCGATCAGCAGCAGATTACCCAAGAGCAGCGTTTCCGCCGTAGCGCCCCAGGTTTTCATGCCCCCCACCAGCAAATACGATGGCGCGAACGCCGCCAACAGCGTGCTCAGAACACCTACCCGCCGATCAAAGGCGCGCCAACCGAGCCAGCCGGTGGTTGCCACATAGCCGCCGGATAACAACCAGGGCACGATTTTGAGCGTGACCGCGTTCGCGCCAAACACCGCGAAGATCGGCGCGATCAGGTATGATTCCAGCGCGGCGAGATAGGGTTGGCCGGGATGAAAGATCGGGCGATCCCCATCCAAAATATGCAGCACTTGCAATCCGACCATGCCTTCGTCGTAATCGTAGCGCCACCCCGCCACGATTAGCAGCAGCAAACGCAGTCCCAACCCCGCCACTGTGATCAGCAGAATTAGCTTGACCGCGTTTTTATCTTGTTTTTCTCTGTGGTGAACTATCACGGCGACTCGAAAATAGTAAATGGCATGATGTGGACTGGCACGTCGTTGTAGCCGAGATAGAGGCGAATTTCGTATTGGCCCGGTGCGAAGCCATCGTCATTCCCGAAGAAGAAATAGCCCCGCCCCTCTGATTCCTGGCCCCAAAGGTAATCGCTGCCATCAATTTGTTCATCGCCGCGATACAGTTCGCGCCGCCACAGCACGCCGCGTGCCATGCCCTTAAACTCAACAAACAAATAAACGCGCGTTGTTCCGGCAGGAAACGAAGCACGCGGATTGATCGGCAGCAGGTCTTCGGTGATCTGATCATCAAGCGCGGTGATGCGAATTTCGGCATCCGGTGAGGGGGTGATGAGCGAATCCGCCGGGGTGAACTGCGGCGTAAACGTGGGAAAGGGGGTGTCGGTGGGCGTAAAAATGGGCGAGGCGGTGATGATGATCACGCGCTCGGTGGCATCATTCGGTGGCTGCGTCTGATTTTCCGGCGTGATGGGAGTCGGGGATTCAGCAAGCGTGGGCGTATTGGTGATCATCCCGGTTACGGGTGACGCAGGAGCGGTGGGATCGGGGTCATCGAACAAGACGAGCGATAGGAGCGTGAACAGACAAAACATACCGCCGCAGCCGAATACGCCAAACGCTACCAGGAACAAGCGCCAGCCGCGTTGCCCGGCCATGCGCCGGTTGCGCCAATGGACATCCCGGCGGCTGCGGCGAAATAAGCGCAGCGAGATCGCAAACAGGAGCAGCCCCAGCGCAAACAATACGCCAGTGATCATGGGTAACGCATTACGGAGAGATTCGGCCATGATGATGCTGCTCCTCAAAACGGGTTTCACTATTTTGGTCTAAATTGGCCCGATCCAACCCTTGTCAAAATGAACGGGCTTCACTATAATGTTGTTCGTTACGGGTCGTTAGCTCAGTTGGCTAGAGCGCGTCGTTGACATCGACGAGGTCACAAGTTCAAGTCTTGTACGACCCACTATCAACCGGGAACTTACTACAAGTTCCCGGTTTTGTTTTCGCTACCGTTTTTTCTGCCGGATTTTCGCTGGTTTAACTGGGATCGCGGCACTCCGTAATCTCCTCGACCAGATCGGCGCGCACCCACCCGGTAATTTCGGACGATCCCACCACAAACTCAATTTGGAACCACAGCGCGTTATCATCCCCAATTTTCTGCTCCAGCACATTCGCGCGGTAGCGTTGCCCGGTGCTGTGAATAACTATGGGGCTGTTCGGTTCAGAGCGTACATTGATCCCAATTCCCAAAAATACCTGACATAAATAAGTCGGCGTAGGCGTGGTGCTGGGCGTATAGGTGAACGTGGGTGAACTGGTGGGGGTGGGTGTATCGCTCGGTGTGGGCGTGATACTGGGTGTATAGGTGTGTGTCGGCGTATGGCTCGGCGTAAACGTCCACGTATGGCTCGGCGTGAGACTCGGTGTGACGGTCCACGTTGCCGTTGGCGTGACGCTCGGCGTAAACGATGGCGTTGGCGTCAGCGTATAAGTGGGTGTGTGGCTTGGTGTGGGCGTCAGGGTATAAGTCGGCGTTAGCGTTGGCGTCAGGGTGGGCGTGGGAGTTGTTGTATAGGTGGGGGTGATGGTCGGTGTATCTGTCGGCGGATTGATGACTGGCATCCAGGTTGATTCAGTCGCAAAGGCGACGACCACCAGGACGAACAACACAACGATGGCGGTGATGATCCACATGCCATAACGCCGCCGCCGCATCGCGCGCACATCTTCTTCCAGGCGTAGAATGTCGGTGCGCCGCCCCAAAATGCGGAACGGTTCCTCTTTGGCGACATCCAGCCAGCGCTGCGCCGCCTGTGGATCGTTATCATCCAGCGCGGCTTCGGCGCGTTCCAAATGCCGCGCCAGCAAATCGGCCACGATCATCCGGTAGCGCGGGTCTTGCGCAAAATGGCGCAGCCCGGCCAGCATAGTCCGCGCCTGTCCCAATTCGTTCTCGTAATTTTGCGCGGTCAATGCCGAGGCGCGTTCGATGATGTGGCGCGCTTCGGACATATCCGCTTCGGCCTGGCGTGCGCGTTGCAGCAGGGTATTGATGTCTTGATTGCCCGGCGCGAGTTCGGCAGCCGTTTCCAGGGAGCGCACTGCTTCGCTGGTCAGCCGCAAGCGTTCCTCAAGAATCGTCGCTGAATCCACGCGCGTCATAGCGCCCTGGGCCTGATTGTAGAGTTGACTGAGTACGCTCTCAATGCGCTCATTAACATCATGCACCATCTGTTTCAAGCGCTCGCTGCCGGGCAGCATTTGCTGCAAACTCGCCAGCGTGTTAAGCAATTGCTGCAAGTTGCGCGCCCGATCACTCAGCGCGCCCGCCGTCATATTGACCTGCACCGCCGCTTGATCAAACTGCTGGCGTACATTGCGCACCAGATCGATCCGTTCCTGCGCTAAGGGATCGTTAGGCACAACGCGCATTGCACCTTCGTATTTGAGCAGCGCGCTATCCCAATCATCTGCCGCCAGCAGACGATCCCCTTCGGCCAGCAGTTCGCGCGCCAACGCCAAATCCTGAATATCGAGCAGCGCTTGTTCCACATCTTTCCAACTGGCGATTCCGGCGCGGGCGGCGAGATCGCGCGCTTCGCGGTAGAGGCGTTCGGCTTCGTCATAATTCCCCGCGCGCACCAGCGAATTCGCCCGGTTATAGGCGATCCGCGCATCGAACGGAATCCGGTGATCGGGCACAACGCCGCGCAGCAGATTCTCCTCGGATTTCTGGCGGTAATCCTGCGCCTGAGCATTGTTTGGGTCCATGCCCAGAATTTGATTGGCGAGATCAACCGCGCGCTGATAATCGCCGGAATAATACGCCTGCGATACATCCCCCAATAAATTGCTGACCGTTTCCGACATGGCGGGCGACAGCGACGACATGCTTGTCTCCGGCGGCGATTCGGTAGTGTAACTATCTGACACCGGTTCGCGGTCACGCGAGGCTGGCAGTGGTGCGGTGGATTGCGTCGGTTGGGGCGGTGGTGGCGCGGGACGCGCGGGCGCTTGTGGCATTTCCAGGCCATAGCGATCCAGCAAACCGCGCACTTTCAATTCCAGATGCGGGGATCGTTGGGCGGCCTGTTGCAGCAGTTCGAGCGTTTCCCGGTTGCGGGGATCAGCGTCTAGGGCTTCCGCCAGAATATCAATGGCCTCGTCAATGTCGTCTTCATCGCCCGCGATCTCGATGCGAATCCGCGCCCGGCGCAGCAACCCACGCACCGCCGACGTTTCCGGCGAGGCAGGCGAACTCCGGCGGGCTAATTCGCTGAACAATTCGCGCGCTTCGGTTTCATAGGGCGTGTTTTTGGCTTGCGCCAGCAGCGTGCGCGCGTCGTTTTCCAACTGCGCGATTTCGCTGGCGGTGGCGCTATCGGGCAGCGCCGCCAGTTGATCGCGTAGGGCGTCGAGTTCCTGTCTCAGATCGGCCATATAGGGTGGCTCCTTGTGGATAAAAAATAAGTGATTTACGGAATGACGCGATGATTCAGCGCTTGATTGATCTGCGCCAGCAAACGGCGCAGTTCGGTTTCCATATCCTCGTTGATGTCGTCCAGAATCACGGCTTCGAGCAAACTTTCGCGCGCCTCGCGTAAGGCTTCCTGCCCCTGCCGTAGTTGCGATAGCCCAAACCGCATGTGATCGCGGGCGGCGCGCAGCGCGGGTATAGTGGGACTGGCGGGCAAATCCCAGCCGTGTTTGGTGGCGACTCGTTCCAGTCCAGTCATAAAATCGCGGATCGTGTTGAGTTCCTGCCGCGCGCCGCGTTGTAGCAAGTCCTGCAAACTGGCGCTGAGATCGGGTTCCTCGCTGAAGTCGAGCGCATTCACATTGGCATAACGCTGCTCGACTTCGGCTTGGGAGGCGGGCTGTGGCATTAACGCGCCTTTTTGTGGCGATTGCCCGGTGAAGATCGGGTAGATGATCCCCACGCAGAGATTATGCACATCCTTCGCCAGAAATTGATCGAGCGTGTGTGTGCCCGTTTCGGCTAATTTTGAACTGTTGAAATCAATGATGCGCAGCGTTTGCCCGTCCCAATACACATGCTCCAACTTGTGATCCATGTACACGATACGCTGTTGGTGCGCCATCCGCAAAAATTCCGCGAACTGCATCGCCAGATCGATCCCTTCTTCGGAAGGCAGGCGGCGGCGGTGGTTGTTGGCGGTGGGTTTCATCACGTAGAACAGGTTTTGATGGCGCGGCAAATATTCCAACGACAGGTACGGACGCCACCCGCGCCCGATATAGGGATACAAATTTTCCTTGAACGCGGCGATATTGGTATCCAGTGACACGATCTCGCCGCCATCGGGCCGTTCATCCGGCGCGGAGAGATAGCCGCAGTCATACAGGCGCACCGGGACCGGACTCGACGCCAGCCGCACCAGCAAATCTGCTTCATGCACAAAGGCGCGCGCTTCCCAACGCGGCGTGCCATCACCGGAGAGATGTTCGGGGCGCATGACTTTAAAGGCCACGATACGCCCATCGCGCTGATCTTCGGCGTCCAGGACGCGGGCGTAATGGCCGAGGGCGTAAGTATCAATATAATTCCCGATCTGGTATCGCGCGTGAAGCGGGTTTTCTTGCATAGCGTGTTGGTTCCTTAACTATTTTTATGGTATTTCGTCGCGCGGGCTGAAGTCGATGCCGAAATTGCGCACATCGATCACGACATTTTGCCCGGTCACATACAGAATCAGTGTGATCGGTTCGCCTTGCGTGAACAGAAACACTGAATCGCCTAACCACTTATCGTCCACGTAAAAGCTGATGGTATTGGCATTGGTGCGCCGCACCGAAAACGTGATTGCGGTGGATTGCTGCGGGTATTCGCTGGTGGACCGGAAGCGCCCGTTTTGGTTCAAGCCGACGCTCACAAAATTGGTTTGCACAAACTGCACCTGGCCGATGGTCTGCTCACCATCTGTATTTTCTGCGCCCAAGCCAAACGCGACTGCGCCACTATCCAACGCGGCGGGATCGACCTGGATCAGTTCGAGGATCACATCGGCGCGGCGAAAGGTGCTGGCGGCTCCCGCTTGGAACAGAGTATTGATCAGGTCCGGCGGAAACGCGAGACTGAGAAATTGATTATTTCCCGTGACCAGCAACCACGATCCGGCCTTATCGCTGGCGGGTTGCAAGATCGTATCCGGCGCGGGTAAAAGTTCGGCGGGGGCGTTGGTGAGCGCGGCTAAAATGTCGTATTGCGAGCCACCACCGGCTACAGCCACTACCGGGATCGGCGTATTCGTCGGCAAAAAGGTTGCCGTGTAGAAAGGCGTTGGCGTTTCCGTAGGTGGAATCATGTCGGTAGGTGTGGCAGTGGGCGGCTCCGTTGGCGTATTGGTGGGCAGTGGGAGCGGGGTTGACGTGGCTGTCGGCGGGATGGTCGCGGTTAAGGTAGGCGAATCGGTGGGCAGCGCCGTTGGGATGACATACGTCGGCACGTCGGTTTGTTCTGCCGCAATTGCTGCCGCATCTGGCGCAGTGGTCGGAGCCGCGTTTGCAGGTGCAACCTCTGACGCGACTGTTTCCGGGGTGAATGTGGGCGGCATTGTCGCCATGATGTTTGTCGGGCGCGGCCCCACCGTTGGCTCGCCGGTCTCGTCACTCTGCCCCATCGTGCGCCAGATCGCAAACCCGGCTGCGCCGATGATCAGGAGAAGCGCCAGCCCAATGATCAGGTTCCAGGGCAGATCGCTGCCACTCGCGCGGCGTGCAGTGGAACGGGGGATCGGTTCCGGGTCGCGGTCATCTTCCAGATACGCGGGGGCATCGCTCGGATCGTCCTCGTAGACCACCTCATCATAATCCGCGTCACCATAACCCCGATCAGTATACAGCGCACCATCCTCTAAATCGATCATGGCATCTTCGGCTTGGTCGGGCGGCAATTGCTGAGTCATTGCTTCCCAATGCCGGAATAACGGATAAGCCGGGTGGCGCGTGATGAATAACGAGACAAAATGGCGGCTGAATTCGGCTAATTTATCGCGCCGTTCCAAACGCTGCGAAGTATATGTGTCTAACACCGCGCGGTAGGTGTCTTCCCATTGGCGCACCTGATGCGTATAATCCGCGCCCAACGTCTGCTGTGTCAGGGCGACAATCTGCGCGTGCGCCTGTCGCAACGTGGGATCGGGTTCCGCGCTGGTCATATTCGCGCCCTGCTCAATCGTCAGGCGCAGTTGGTGCAGTTCGGCGGCCACATCGCGCCAATGCGTTAACAGGTCCACGAAGGGATCGATCTGCAAATTGGCAGTTTCAACGGCGCGTTGAATGTTTACCAGGGCGTGTTCGAGCGCCTGCCGCGCGGCGTAAAAATCGCCATCCGACCAATGACTGAGCGCTTCACTTGTCTGGATCACTGCGTCCTCGGCTCCGACCAGCACTTCACCCGCGAGTGGCGCATTTAACGCTTGCCGGGCCTCGCCCAAATCTTGCGGACCGGAAACCGCGTTCAAGACCTGTTCGGCGCGTTCAATCAGGCGGCGGCTGGTCAGCGTCCGATCCAAAATCTGGAACAGGCGATGCGTGCGCGCATTATCCCAACTGCGGGTCGCTACGTCACGCCAGAATTCCGCTTCCTCGAAATTGTCATTGAACAGGGCCAACATGCCGCGCAGCGTATAATGCATGAATAACGCGCGCCACCCGGCGCTGCTGCTCTGGTGCATATAGGCCACGATGCCGCGTTCCATTGCGCGCAAATACGTTGATGTGTTGGGCATTTGTTCCGCAAACGTCTGCCGCTCGCGTTCTTCATCACGAAGCAGCACCGCCAGCGCTTGCATTTCCGTCTGATCGGTGCGCTGTTGGTTTTGTGGACCTTCTGCCGATAACCAGCTATCCAGCAGTTCCCCCAGCCTGCGCAGGCGATCTGCGGCAAGTCGTTCACCATCGAGCGTGGCGTGTTCGTGGGCCGTTTGCGCGAGCTGCATGGCGTGTGTGCCATCGCCGCGATCCCAGGCGTGCCAGCCCTCGATCAAGGTATTCGCCAGAGACGTATTCGGACTGAGCGTTTCAGCGTGCGCGGCATCCGGTAGGCGGTTGGCGATGGTTCCCAAAAACGCGGCGATATGCTCGTTAAAGGGACGAATGGTATCGGCGGTGCGGCGGATTTCCTGGATGGTCGGTTGGCGGCGGCCCAGCGCCAGATAGCTCAGAATGGCGGTCCAGCCATCGGCGGCGCGCTGCACGGCTCCGGCGATGGTGTGCAGGCGTTCATCGCCCAGATCATTTAGATAGGGTTGGATCAGGTTATGCACATTCACGAACCAGGTTGTGAGATTTGATCCATCCTGGCGCGGCTTGAACTGGCTCAAGGCGCGGATTGCCTGCTGCACTTCATCAAAATAGGCGTGCAGCGCGTCAAAATGCGGCGAAGTGGGATCGACCATTGCGGCGCGGCGCAAGAGTTCGCGGGCGCGGGCGGGATCGCTGTAAGCGACGTGGCCGACTTCGCCCAACCGCGTGATCACTTCGTTGGCGGCACGCTGCGCACGAATCACCGAGGCGAGATCGTTTTCCGCATCATCCAGATTTTCGAGCGTGGTTTCGAGTTGTTTGAGCAGCGTCAGCGTTTCTTGATAGACCACCTGCAACCCGGTCAAGCCTTCGGCGGGTTGGCGCGCCAATTCCGTATCAACTTCATCCAGCCAATCCAGCACGGGATCAGCGCCCTCGATCTGGTTCAAACGATCCCGCAAGCGGACTAAGTGTGGGCGCAGCAAAACGACCTGTGGTACTTGCAACGTCAATTGTTCAGCTAACAACCATTGGATGTGCTGCGCGCTGGTGCGGGTTTCATTAGCAGTGAGTAACGCTTGCCCGGCGGCGGGCGCATCTTCGGCAAAGAGCGGTTCGAGCGCGGCCATGAATCCGGCAGGCGGCGGCGTGACGTGCTGATCCTCAAGCGTTGCCATTGCCGCGATCAGAAACCGGATCAAGGGTTCGTTGCGGGCATCGGCTTGCGGCAGTAGATCATGCAGCAAGGACTGCGCGCGCGGCCAGTTTTCGCTCTCGATGTAGATGCGGATCGCGTCGAGATCGGCCTGCGTGCGGATGTAATGCAGATGTGACTCAATCTCGGTAGCGAGGGCGCGGGCGTCGGGGTGGCCGGGGTCCATCACCAGCGCATTGCTCAGAATATCGCGCAGTTCTTCGAGTTCCTGCTGGCTGGCGGTGGGTCGGACGCGGCGGCGCACCTGGGTAATAATGTCGTCGCGCGTGCGTTCGAGCGGTTGGCGATAGGCGGCTAACGTTTGCCGCAGGTCCATGATCGTGCCGTAGCGCCGCCGGGGATCGGGATGCACGGCGCGCGTCAGCAGCGTTTGCAACCGCGCCGGGATGCGCTGCGAATCCGGGCCGAAGTTCACAAAAAACGTGTCGTTATCCTTAACTTCGACGCTCAGACGGTTGCCGCCCGTCAGGATGAAATAGAGCAGTTCACCGACCTGATACACGTCCGTTGCCCGGTTGACATTGGGCAGCGCGCCGGGTTCATCCAGAAACACGGCATTGCCCCAATCGATCACGGTCAGACGGTAGGTGTCACGATTCCAAAAGAGATGTTTCGCGTCAACATCGTTGTAGATGACCTGTTTGTCGTGCGCGTGGGCCAGCAGATCAAGCAGGCGATCCACAATCACCAGGGTTTCGAGTTCGGGCAAAAAGGCGTGTTGTTCGGCTAAAGCGAGGACCATATTTTCCACGATTTCGCCTTGCGCGAGGTCCATCACGATGTATTCGTGGGTTTGGCCCCCGACGCGAAATGTGCCTCTGCCGCGCAGTGCGGCTAAGACCGGATGCCCGGCGAGGCGTTCAAGCGCTTGCCGTTCGGTACGGATGCTGACTTCTTGCCCGGCACGCATCGGCGGAGCATCCTGGGGAGCAGGTCGTTTGATGACCACCGGGCGATCATGGTCATGTGTATCATAGGCGCGCAGCGTTTCACCAGATCGACCACGCGGGTAAATGTGATCGTAGCGGTAGCGGTTGTCAAATAAACTCTCGGTCCGACGCCCAGCAGCCATAACGTGATATACTCCCCGGTTGAACACCTGATTGATGCGCCCCTATTGTACGCATCCGTGCGCCGTAATACCAAAAACGTGCTACAGTTGAGGGGAGTAGTTCATGCATTTATCCTGGATGGTATATGACCACAACCTTCAATTTCTATTTTTTCGGCCCGCCGCGATTGCGCATTGATGATCATGTGGTAACGCTGCCACCACAGCCCGCCGCGTTCTGTTCGTTTCTGGTGTTGAATCGCCAGCGCCGGATCACGCGCGAGGAAGTGCAGGTTGCGTTTTGGCCGGATGCCGAACCATCCCGCGCGCAGGAACGACTGCGGCGCACGCTGTATCTATTGCGCAAAGCCATCGATCCGCATACGAATTTAGTCGCAACAGAAGGCACGGAACTTGCCATTGCGCCGGATGCCCCCCTGTGGATCGATTATGAGGCGTTCGAAAAAACGCTGATGGATGCTTACCGCCACGATCCGCCGGATCGTAAGCTGTTGGCGCAGGCAATCACGCTGTACAAGGATGATTTGCTTAAAGATATTTACGCGGATTGGGTGCTGCTCGAACGCGAAC
Organism: Anaerolineae bacterium; assembly: GCA_016929355.1. Classification (GTDB taxonomy): domain Bacteria; phylum Chloroflexota; class Anaerolineae; order Aggregatilineales; family Aggregatilineaceae; genus JAFGJA01. Next base: position 10,648 of record JAFGJA010000471.1, read on the forward strand.
ATGCCCGGCAGCAATTTTTAACTGCGCTGCGGCATATGCTGCAATTATGCCAGCAGACCGGTGACTGGCCGAATGTGATCCGGTATGCGTTGATGCTGCTCGAACATGATCCCTTTCAAGAAGTGGCGCACCAGGCGTTGATGATGGCTTATGCAGTGAGTGGGGATCGCAGCGCGGCGTTAAGGCAGTACCAACAGTGTGTGCAGTTGATGCGGGATGAGTTGGACGCCGAGCCATTGCCCGAAACAACACAGCTTTACGACGATATTCGTCAGGGACACGGTGTTACACCGCTCGTTTTACCTGCGCCTATCGTGATTGATGCGCCGGTAGCCACCGATCTGGAAGCGATGCCCCTGGTGGGGCGCGAGTCAGAATTAGCGGCTGTTGCTGCCGAGTGGCATATCTGCCAGCGTGGACACAGCCGTTTGGTGTTGGTGACAGGCTCGGCGGGGATGGGCAAAACGCGGTTGGTGCATGAAGCGGCGCAACATATTCCCGGCCCGGAAGTGCAGGTGATCACCGGGCATTGTTACGCGATGGAAGCGGGCACGCCGTACCAGCTCATTGCGGACTTGATGCGCGGGACAGCGGAGATCGTAGCGGACAATTTGAGTCCGGCAGCGCGCTCCGATCTGGCGCAGTTGGTTCCCGCGCTGCGCGGATCGTTTGGGGATGAACTGGCTAGCGCCGCCCGATCATTGCCGGATGCGGCGGTGCGTTTGCAGGAGGCGGTCACGGCGGCAATCCGGTTGTTGGCAGCGTCTGAGGGCGGTTTGTGGCTGATCACAGAGGATTTGCATTGGGCTGACCCGGCGAGTCTGGCCTCTTTGAATCATACGCTGCGCCATTGTCACGATTTGCCGTTGATGGTGCTGGCGACATTACGCGACGAGGAAGTCTCATTCGATTCCCCGATCATGGATTGGCCGACGAATTCGGTTCATGCTCCCGCACCGACCACGCGCGTGCAGCTTGTTCCCTTGCAGCCCGCTCAGTTGAGTG
>JAFGJA010000472.1 GCA_016929355.1 Anaerolineae bacterium
GCCGCGCAATTTCCCGATGCAGAACGGTATGGCTTGACCAGCCAAGCAACCCGTGCGGCGGTTTCCATTCCGGCCAATATTGCGGAAGGTTGCGGACGTGAAACCAATAACGAACTCAGGCGATTTCTGTACATAGCAATGGGATCGGCCAGCGAACTGGACTATCACTTGCTACTTGCGCGCGATCTGGCATGGTTAACGCCGGAACATTATGAACAACTGAGTCAGAATTTAACGATTGTCCGGCGCATGTTAAACGCGCTGATCCAAAAACTAAAAACCAATAACTAAAGACTAACAACTCCTCATGAACCAGGTAGGGAAACATAACACATGAGCGACGAATACATCATCATAGCCAATCGCTATCGCCTCGGTGACATGATCGGGCGCGGCGGGATGGGCGATGTCTACAAGGGTACAGATACGCACACCACCGAAACGGTGGCGATCAAGCGGCTGCACGAGTCCATCATCGCGGACAATCCCGATATTGTGGATCGCTTCCAGCGCGAAGGCGAAGCGCTGCGCACCCTCAACCATCCTAATATCGTGTCCATCCTCGATACGGTGGAGGAAAACGGCCAACATTACCTGATCATGGAATATGTGTCTGGCGGGTCACTGCGCGATCTGATCGATGAGCAGTCGCGCCTGCCGATTGAAGCGGTGCTGAATGTGGCGCTGGATTTGTGTGATGCGTTGACGCGCGCCCACCGCTTGCACATCATTCACCGCGACATCAAGCCGGATAATGTGCTGCTGGCCGAAGATGGCACGCCGCGCCTGACCGATTTTGGTGTCGCACACCTGGGCGGACGCTCCCGGCTGACGCAAACCGGCTCGGTCATCGGGACGTATGCTTACCTGAGTCCCGAAGCGTGCAACGGCGAAGAACTCGATGAGCGCACCGATATTTGGTCGTTTGGCGTGATGCTGTTCGAGATGCTCGCCGGGCGTGTCCCTTTCAACGAGCAAACCACCGCCGCCGTCCTGACCGCGATCCTGACCAAACCCGCGCCCGATCTCCGGCGCTTGCGCGATAACATCCCGGATCGCTTGCTTGATTTGATCTACCGCATGTTGGAAAAAGATCGCGCGCGCCGTATTTCGAGCGTGCGGCGGGTGGGAGCCGAAATCGAAGAGATTATTCGCAGCATTCACACCCCCTTCCGCGATATGGCGACGATGGTTGGGGCGCTGCCGCCCGAATTGGGATCGCGCTTTGAAACGCCCACCGACGAATACGATGGCATCCCGGCGATGGTCAGCAGTCACGGCCAGACGCACGGCCTCTCGCTCTATCCCGGTCAGATGCAGCAGCGTTATACCCCCGGCGGCACGCCCATGACGGGCGAATATACCGTCGTCCAGCAAAACAAATGGCCCTGGCTGTCATTGGCGATCATTGCGACGGTGATCGCCTGTGCGGTAGTGCTGATCGTCGGGATCATTTTTGGCCCCGATCAATTCAGCGATTCCGGGGAGGGGCGCGATCCTGGCGCGGCGCAAAACGTCACGCATGTGCCCGGCGAAACCACGAGCGATTTTACCCTGCTGGCAGTAGACCCCGTTGATCCCGGCGATTATATGATTCTGGTAGCCAATCTGGAACAGATCAGAGCGTCATCCTCGGCGGAAACGCGCGATGTGAGCCGCTTCATCGTGGATGATCTGACACAAACGCTGGATACGAATATTCCCTTTTCCAATCTCCGCGTGCGCGCCTATCCAGCCGTGATTACGACGCAGGAGCAAGCGTTGCAAGTGGCTGAAACCAATCATGCCGCCGTGATCATCTGGGGGACTTATACCACCGCCGACGCCGATCTCAAGATACAGGTCGGCGATCTGTCGATCTTCCCTTATCTGAACTTTGACCGCGATCTGCTCGAACGCACGCTCAACGTCAATGTGCGCGTGACCGACGAACGCCGCGAATCCGTCGCCCCGTATGTGTTGACGGTGATCAATAATCTGGTTAATGCGGACGGTGACGGCTATGAAGCGCTGCGCACCAGTGCGATCTTTGAGGCGCTCGCTGTGGCTAATGCCACCGGGACCAGCACCGCAATGACCAGCGCGGAAGTGACAAGTTCCGGCGTGGTGGGTTATGTTCACCGGACCAACGTCGTCGGCTCGGAAAGCGCCGCGCTGGATGAAATCCACGCCGCCTTAGCTATTGACGCCGCCAATCCCTTGCTGCTGATCCAGCGCGCGATCATCTACCAACGGCAGGGCGATTTCGACGCGGCACGCAGCGATCTGCTCGCTGCCGGGCGCATCGGCCCCGCTAACTGGACCATGCCCCAACTGCTGATGGCGAGCATGACCGAAGATGAAAGCGTGTTAGCCCTCTTTAATGAGATCGTTGAAAAACGCCCCGGTGACTGGCTGCCCCACTTTTTCCTGGGCACGATTTACTATAGTCTGGAAGATATGATCCCCGATGCGTTCACATTAGCCAAAAGCCACCTGGATCAAGCCATTGCCCTCGGTCCAGAAGCCAGTTTCCCTTATATTTACAGCGCGCTGCTGGCCTTGCATGAGGGCCGCGTGGAAGATGTCGGGCCGGTCATCGATCTCATCCTGAGCGATTACCCCGATCCTGCGGCCATGGAGCGCATGATCCGCGCGACATTTAGCGGGGATACGCTGAGTCCCTATGTGGTCACGCTCTCCGCGTTCACCAATCAGGTGCTGGGGCGTCAAGCTGACGTGATCGCGTGGACCACGACAGAAGAAGACGCCATCAATGGCATCGCGGATACGCACCTGATGCGCGGCATCGCTTACTGCGCGTTGGGCGATTACGCGGCGGCGGAAACCAGTTTTTCCACCGGTTTAGAGATTGATCCCACCTTCATCTTGCTGTACCTGCTGCGCGCCGATGCCCGCCAACGCCAGGACAATACCGCCGGAGCCAGCGTCGATTTCAGCGCGGTTGCGGCCAGTGATCAAAGTGTCGCGCTGCAAACGACGACCACCGCGATCAAAGCGGGAGAGCTGGATTGTGGGACATTCCTCAGCCCGGATAATCCCGTGTTTGCGCAGCAAACCAGCATCGCGCAGCCAACCAGCCCCGCGCGTGACACCTTGCCCGCCGCCCGCACACCGATCCCATTGGCGGCGGCGGTCACGCCCGATCCCATTGCCGCCGTTCAGCCGGTGGAAGCGGGTGAATACATGGTCCTCGTGGCGAACATTGAACCGCTTGCCAACGTCACCGAACGCGATGTCGCGCGGTTTATCGTCGATGATCTCCGCTTCACGCTAGAGGAAAGTGTCGCCTATGCCAGAATGCGCGTGCGCCGCTATCCCGCGATCATCACCAGCGCAGCCGAAGCCGAGCAGATCGCCGATGCGACAGGCGCAACCGTGATCATCTGGGGCAATTATACGACGGAAGAAGTCGAACTTCAGATTCAGGTAGGCAGCACCGCCGCCTTCCCCTACAATACCTTTACGCGGGACGATCTCGCCAAAACGGGCAATGTGCGCGTCCGCCTGACCAGCGAACGCCGCGAATCCGTCGCCATTCAGGTTATCAATATTGTGAATCTGCTCAATCTGGCCGATGGCGATCAATTCGACTACCTGCTGACCATGACCATCATTGACGATCTGGATGTGACCAGCGCGGAAATCGTCGGGAATACGCTCGGCGCGCACCTGCACCGGGCCTTAGCCACCTATTTTGACGATCCCGCCAGCACCGTCGCCGAACTCACCGCCGCGATTGCGCTCGATAGTGGTAATGCATTGCTCTATGCGTACCGGGCGATCACGCAGCTTCGCGTCGATGATGTTGCCAGCGCCGAACTGGACATCCAAACCGCCCGGCGTTTGGGACCGGAAAATTGGACCACGCCGCTTTATTTCGATGTGTATGGATCGCCGGAAGATACCCACGATGAATTTATGGCGCTCATCACCACGCGATCTGATGATTGGTATCCACAGTTTATCCTGGGCGTGATCTTCTATACCGATTACAACGATCCCGCCGCCGCTAAACCGTATCTCGAAGCCTCGATTGCGGCTGGCCCAGAAGCGAATTTGCCCTACGTCACGGCGATGCTGTTGGACCTGCGCACCGGGGAGATCACCGAAGCGCAGACTTACGCCAACATCATCCTGACACAGTTCCCCGATCCCGATCTCACCAATCGCGCCTTTAGCGCGCTCTATGGCGATTCCCCGCAGGCGGAAGAAGCGATGACGGGTGAATACTTCGCGGCAGGCACAAACATCGTCATCGGCCAATACAACGACGTGATCCAGATCGTGGATGAGGTATTAGCCCCCTTCCGCGATGGACCGGCATACGCGGCGCTGTTAAGCACGCCGAACAATGGCCTCTCGGATGTCTTCCTGCTGCAAGGGATCGCGTATTGCAACATAGACGACTACGAAAACGCCGCCGCCGCCTACACTCAGGCCATCGCGGTGAGCGAGAATTACGCGCTGGCGCACCTCTTACGCGGTCAGATGCGACTACTGCTTGATGACGCCGCCGGCGCTGAAACCGATTTTGCCACCGCCCAGGCGCACACCCTCGGTCCCGCTTTTGATCCCTGGGTCGAAGCCGCCATCGCCGGGGATTGGACCTGCGAAAATCTGTTTGAGTATAACTAATTACCGCGCATAGCACACGGAAAAGACATGAGTAACGAAACACTAACTGATCTGACTTTTGAAGACGCTTACGCCCAACTCGAAGAGATCGCCGCCCAACTCGAATCCGGCGATCTCTCCCTGGATGAATCGGTGGCGCTGTACGCGCGCGGGCAAGCGCTGGCGCGGCGCTGCGGCGAACTGCTCGATTCCGCCGAACTGCGCATCCAGCAGATCGATGATGCGGGCACGCTTAACGATCTCAAGTAGCCGGAAGCAAGCGCATGTGATCCGATTTTGCACCCTCACTGTTGATCGGGATATTAGCTATGCGAC
>JAFGJA010000473.1 GCA_016929355.1 Anaerolineae bacterium
CGGCGTATTATGCGTTTCGAGGCGAAGCCGGGGATGTGGTCGGCGTTTCGGTTCAACTTACCGAATCGGGTACTTTGCCGGATTTAGCGCTGGAAACTGAAGCTGGCACGCCAATTCGAACGCCAGTGATCACCACCGACAATGAGACATATATCCCTGCATTTGCGCTACCGGCTGATGGGCGTTATGTCATTAAGTTAGATAGCCACGCCACAGTGGGATATGAATTGAGCGCGTTTACACGCAAAGCTGATACACCTGAAAATGCGTTAGTACGAAGTCTAGGAGAAAATCGGACATTTGCGGAAGGGGTACTTGATCCGGCGCGCCCTACGTACTGGCAGTTCCCTGGTGAAGTTGGCGATGTGTTGACCTTTACCATTGATACGCGGGGCGGCGGCTTACGCGCCGATGCCACGCTGTATGGACCAGATGGTTATATTACCAATGCAGTAGAGTACCCTGGGCCAGATATGACATTAGGGCCGGTCAGATTGCCCGCAACAGGTGATTACCTGTTGATCGTGGGTCCCTGGTTGGGTGAAATGGGAGGTTCAACTGGGCAATATTCCCTATTGGCAGCAACGGCGGAGGCAGGCGTGTCCGGTTCGGCGGGCGGACATATTGCTGTCTGGGATCAGCGTGTGGTCGGGGGCTTTATTGTGGGGGATACACAAGATGTCTGGACTTTTGATGGTCGGGCAGACGATATGATCACGATTCAAGCCGAGCAGACATTTGGCGAAGGATCGTTTAATTTAACGTTAGCCGGACCGGACAATTTGGAATTGATCGCCAGCGAACCCGCCACCAGTTACCTCGGCTCGGAGATTGTTGGATTTACATTACCAGTAGATGGCGTGTATACGGTAACGGTCAATAGCCGGTTGGCGGGTGAAAGCTCAGTTGAATATACATTAGTTGTATCGCTGGAACCCCGCATTCCTGATGGAACCGTTGCGCTGAGTATGACGCCCGTCAACACGCTCACGCTGCCGATGGCGGTGGCACAACACGGCCAGATAACGCTGGAGCAGCCCGTGCAAAGCTGGCTAATCTATCCCACCTATACCGGCACTTATGTAATCGATGTGGCATCTTTGGTCGTTGGGGCAAATCTGGATGTATTTGTCCTGCAAACAGACAGTGTGCCACTGACAAATTCTGACCAGCACACGCGCATATCGGCCAGTTTAGCAGCGGAGGTGGGGTATGTGGTACAGGTGTCAGGTGGCCCGACGATGGAGCGGGGTCGCTACACATTAGAAGTGATGCCCGCTATTACACTCACATACGGCGCGCCGATCACGGTAGGGGCATCAAATGTGGGGCGTATTGACGACACCGCTCAACATAACGAATGGCGGGTGCAGGGGCAGGTTAATACTGCATGGATTATTGAGGTGACACCAATAACAGGAAATCTTATCCCCAATGTGACTATTGCGGGACCAACCGGCGATGTGTTCCAGCAAACGATCAGTGACATTCATGATCCATTGAGCGTAACGTTTCAGGTTCCGGCTGATGGTTCGTATGCTGTCGAAATCTCAGGAGTCGGATTCACGACAGGCGATTACGTGATTAATTTGCGCGAGGGCTAACGAGGTAGCGATAACCACATCGGAGGCCCACCATTGGAGCCTCCGACGAATTAGACAGGTTAATTAACCACTGCTCGCGTTTACTGGACAACCGGCACGTCGCTCGTATCTCCGTCGGTGAGAATGTACAGTTTTGAAACGTAGCCCAACCCAACCGGGCTATCCACATACCACCAACCGTGATCTACACTTTGTCCCAAAATGTCCATCCGTGTTCCCCCGTAAACAATACCCAGCGAAGGGAATGAACTATTCGGGCCGGTGCGAATGTGCAGCGCGCCAGTTGTCACAATTGCCACCGGATAGGCGAGTACAGGCACGGGCACGGTATCGGTATCGGCGGCGCTGTCATCAAAACCGCCCTGACCATCCAGCAACCCCGTGTCAATACCTTCCTCACTACCCGTTTCCGTACCAGTTGTAGTTGACGGCAGCGCGGCGGGCAAAGCAGCACCGGGATCGACATAAGCCACAGTGGAGGGATCGCCACGTACCAGAATGTAGGTGCTATAGACCCAACCTGGGCCGTAGATAGTGTCCATTAACCACCATGTCCAGTCGGCATTACGTCCAAGAATTTGTCCCTCAGTGCCGCCGGGGATTGCGCCCAGGCTGGTATACTGTGGGCCAGGACCAGATCGCACAAACAACGCGCCCGTGTTGGCAATCCCGATAGGGCCAACAACTTCAGCATCGCCAAGCAGGTTGGATGTCACACCTGTCGCGCCATATTCGTTACGGGTGACAACATAAGCGGCATACACCCAGCCGGGACCATAAATGGTTGAAACCTGATACCAGCTACTATCTGTATTGCGTCCGATGATCGGCAGTGTTTGATTGCCATAGACCTGTCCCAAAATCGAATAATTGGGGCCAGGACCGGACCGCACATTGAGGTAAGTTGCCGTAACAACCGCGTAGGGGGTATCACCGGTCAAGGGAATGACATTATCATCTTCGGCAAACCCGCCCTGACCATCCACCGCCGGAACGCTATCGCCTTCAACTGCCGCCGCTTCACCAACCGCATCCCCGGCAAATCCACCTTGACCATCCACCGGCACAACAGCCGCCGCAGTCGTTGCGACATAACTTGAGTTGACCCAACCGACACCATAGGTCCAGCGAATCTGATACCATGAGCCATTCGCGTTTTGCGCCAGGATATACACCTGATCGTTTTTGCCGACTTTGCCCAACGAGGTTGCATTAGGACCAGGGCCATAACGCACATTGAGGACACCGGCGGTTATAGTGCCAATGGGACCGGGATCGTAAACCATCACGTTATCTGTGTTATAGGCGGTCACGCTGATCGTTGATACCCAGCCTTCGCCAAACGATGCGCTGACATACCACCAGCCATAGTCGGGGCTGACATATAGAATCGGCACAATCTCATTGAGATAGAGATTGCCCAGAATCCAGAACCCCGTACCAGGGCCACCGCGCACGTTTACTGCACCGCTTGACACAGCATAAGGGCTGGTTTGCGCCAATGCCGTATCAGCTTTGGCGGTGCTAGGAACAGCCAACGCAACGCTGGAAATTGACATAATCAAGCATACCAAAATGATCATAAAGGTTTTAAAATAAGCTCGCTGCATAGTAACTCCTCCTGTAACTGAGGTTAGATGGTGAAGGTATCATATCGTTGCATGGAGTTTACGCTGAATTGTATTCTTGTGCAAGAAGGTATAACAAGCGGTATAAATAAAAAACGAGTCTAGACTCGTTTTTCGTAGTGTTAGCTATATAGTGCCCTGGAGAGGACTCGAACCTCCACGTCCATATGGACACAGGCCCTCAACCTGCCGCGTATGCCAATTCCGCCACCAGGGCAAGCTGGTTGCCATTATACACGGGTTGATGCAGTTGTCAATGGTGATAGGCGAAGATTTTAGCCTAAAACCATTCTTCGGTTAAAATCAAACATTGATTTGAATAGTCAAATAAAACAGGATAAAACATTATGCGAATTGTACTGGATGCAATGGGAAGCGATGACAACCCGGTTCCCGATGTTGAAGGCGCAGTGTTAGCTGCACGCGAATATGGGGATACCATTATTCTGGTTGGCGATCAGGCCAAAATCAGGGTTGAACTCACCAAATATGACACACAAGGGTTATCGCTCGAAGTCGTTCATGCAGCGCAGGTCGTCACAATGACTGACAAACCCAGCCAGGTTGGGCGCGGCAAACCAGAATCCTCAATGCACATTGGCATGAATCTGGTGAAAAATGGTGAAGGAGATGCGTTTGTCACGGCGGGGAATACAGGCGCGGCGCTTTCAATTGCGATCTTGCATACCATGAAACGAATTCGGGGAATTCACCGCCCGGCATTATCAGCGCTGCTGTATATTCGGGGGGAGTCGGTTATTTTAACCGATATGGGAGCCAACGCCGACTGCAAACCGGAGTGGCTGGCCCAGTTTGGTATGATGGGCAGTATTTATGCTGAACGCGCCTTGAAAAAACCAAACCCCCGTGTCGGACTGCTTTCCAACGGTGAGGAAGAAGGAAAAGGATCGCAGTTGGTACAAAGTGCTGCGGAACTCTTGCCAGCGACAGGGGTTAACTTTATTGGCAATGTTGAGCCAAAAGAAGTCCTGACCGGCGGAGTCGATGTTGCTGTCATGGATGGGTTTTCAGGTAATGTATTCCTCAAGACGATGGAAGCCTTTGGATCGGTTCTGTTTGATATGATCCGGGAAGAACTCTATGCCGACTTGCGCTCAAAAGTGGGCGGGCTGCTGGCAAGACCAGCCTTTCACCGGGTCTATAAACAGATCGATCCATTTGAAACAGGTGGTGTACCGTTGCTTGGCGTGGATGGTGTGGTCATCATTGGTCATGGGCGTTCCAACGCAGTAGCGATCAAAAATGCTATCCGGCAAGCGCGCAATGCTGTGTCAGGGCAGATTGTTGGTGCGATTCGTGAGGGTTTAAACTAGCCTCGCTGCAACCGAAAAGGAAGAGAGTATCATGGAACTAACACGAAATGGCTTTCCACGGGTAGTGATCACCGGTATGGGGACAACAACCTCGCTCGGTTCACTGACGGAATTGTGGACGAAGTTGAAGGCCGGGGTTTCCGGCGTGAGCCGGATTCAAGCCTTTGATCCCTCAGCGCTGGAAGTGCAGATTGCCTCCGAAGTGACAGAATGTAATATTGAAAAGTATATGGATAAAAAAGATGCGCGGCGCGTAGGTCGCCCCACGCAACTGGGAGTGGTGACCGCACTGGATGCGTTGGAAGATGCGGGCCTAACCATCGATGACCTGCAACCAATAATCGAACGAGTGGCGGTGGATTTCGGTTCATCGCTGGGGGGACATGATCTGGCCCAACAAGCCTCATTCAATTACCGCACCAAAGGGCGTCGTCCAGGGCCATTTTCGCTGATTGAGTCGATCCCTAATATTCCGGCGCATTACATCAGTAAAATTACCGGTTCGTTGGGGCCGTTGGTCTGCATTTCGGCAGCGTGCGCAACAGGTACGCATAGCATTGGGGATGCTATGAATCTTATCCGTTATGGCAAAGCTGATCTGGTGTTTACAGGCGGCGTTGAAGCCATGATTTATGATTATGGCATTGCGGGTTTTATCTCCATGAAGGGGTTAGCTACTGGCTATAATGATGATCCGACCAAAGCCAGCCGTCCGTTTGATAAAAATCGGAATGGTTTTGTGTTTGGCGAGGGGGCCGGGGCAATGATCCTGGAAACGATGGAACGTGCAGTCAAGCGTGGCGCGCGCATCTACGCTGAAGTATTGGGTATGGCAACGTCATCCGATGCGTACCATGTCGCAGCCCCGGAACCCACCGGGCGCGGGGCAGCAAATGTGATGAAGTGGGCGTTAGACGATGCGAAATTAAGTGGTGATGTGATCGACTATATTAACGCGCATGGTTCCTCAACTCCTGCAAATGATTCTACTGAAACGTTAGCGATCAAAAAGGTATTTGGCGACCACGCCTACAAACTCGCCGTGAATTCAACCAAGAGTATGATCGGTCATTTGTTAGGCGGTGCGGGGGCAGTTGAAGGTGTAGCGACTGTGATGTCACTTGTTGAGCAAGTGCTGCATCCAACCATCAATTACGAAACACCCGATCCTGAATGCGATCTGGATTACGTGCCGAATGAAGCGCGTGACGCAAAAATCACCTATGCCATGTCCAACAATTACGGTTTAGGTGGACAAAACGCAAGCGTCATTTTTGGACGGGTCTAGCTGTTAACTGCTACAAAGGTTGATCGAGGCCCAACACTGCTAACAAGGAGACTGTTGGGCCTATTGATTCTGCGCAGAAAGTGCGGCAAGTTCAAGGTCACGCTGACGCTGGCTCTCGCTGGCTTGATCACACAAGAATTGACCATTCGCGTCGAGCCATTCCTGCAAAGTCGGGCTGAACGCCATACCGGAAACTGCTTCAGCGTAGATACGCGCCCCCCAATAATAATAACGCTGCGTTTCATAGGCCCACGCTGCCCAGCCACGATTGATTACCCCGTGCCCCCCGTTGTAACCGGCTAAAGCCAGTCCCACATGGCCGTCAGATTGCTCCAAACCACCAAGCAGGTAATCCAGGCCGCGTTTAGCATTGGTTTGTACGTCGAGCATGTCTTCTTCTTCGGTGAAATGGAACGGCATCACCTGAAACAGACCTTGTGCCCCGGCAGGCGATGAGACAAACGGATCGCCGCAGCTTTCGATCTGGATAACGGTAGCGATCAAATTAGGATCAATCTGGTACAATAGCGCCCAGGCTTTGATCGATTCTGCCCAGTATTGAATTTCCGGGGCAAAGACGCTGGAAAGAGATGATTCATCCGCAGAGGGGCCAATAGCGCTGGTCGCATAGATGGGATGGTTTGTTTCGACCACTTCATAACTCGCGGCAGCATTTGAATGGTTGCTGAACTGAAACACAAGGGCCACGCCCAACGTGGTAACAAATCCGATCAAACCACATGCCATCAGCAACACAGCAGAAGCGATCATCCAGGCGCGATTGGTAAACAGCGCGGCCCAGGGATATAGTCGCCGATCACGTCGCCAATGATTAGAAGATCGTCTTGGGTATGACATAGGCTGGAATACTCATAGAACTAATGTTCGATCTTGGAGTTTATACAGCATACCAGAAAAGCGGCGAACTGGTCAATAGTACGCGCATAAGTATTTGGCAAGAATCGGGGTAGGGCGCTAGGAGCGCTGTACAGATTGGATGGAAAACAACACAGATGACAGCACAAAAACCTGTTCATGTGATCGGCGGGGGATTAGCAGGATCAGAAGCCGCCTGGCAAATTGCCACGCGGGGGATTCCGGTGCGGTTATATGAAATGCGCCCGGCGCAAACCACACCGGCCCATCAAACGGACAAACTGGCCGAATTGGTGTGTAGCAATTCGCTCGGATCAGATTTGCCAGATCGTGCACCAGGAATATTAAAAGCAGAACTGCGCCGGTTGGGATCGTTGCTGATAGCGTGCGCTGAAAAATCGACGGTTCCGGCAGGTGGAGCGCTGGCGGTGGATCGGGACGTATTCGCTTCTTATGTTACAGATGCCATCGAACAACACCCGTTGATCACGTTGGTCCGCGAAGAAGTCACGCAAATTCCCGATGAACCCTGTGTCATTGCTACTGGGCCGCTCACCGCCGAAAAACTTGCGCAGGAAATTGCAGGCTTGATCGGTGAGGAATATCTATATTTTTACGATGCCATCGCGCCAACGATCAGCCTGGAATCGATTGACATGAATATCGCCTTCCGTGCCAGCCGTTATGGTCGCGGCGAAGATGACGAAGGTGATTATATCAACTGCCCAATGGATAAAGAGGAATACGAGCGGTTTATCACGGCAGTGCTAGCGGCTGAGGTCATTCCCTTGCGCGATTTTGAGCGGGAAGACCCGCGCTTTTTTGAGGGTTGTTTGCCGGTTGAGCAAATTGCTGCACGGGGCGAACAGTCGTTAGCGTTTGGTCCCATGCGCCCGGTGGGATTAAAAGACCCGCGCACCGGACGGCGCCCCTATGCGGTCCTGCAACTGCGTCAGGATAATCTGGCCGGAACGTTGTATAGCATGGTCGGCTTTCAAACCAATTTGCGCTTTCCTGAACAACGGCGCGTCTTCCGGTTAATTCCCGGTCTGGAACACGCAGAATTTCACCGCTATGGCATGATGCACCGCAACACGTTTTTGAACGCTCCGGCGCATCTTCATGCTTCGTTGCAGCATAAACAACGCGCCGATCTGTTCTTCGCCGGGCAGATTACAGGCGTTGAGGGTTATGTGGGTAATATCGGCACGGGTTTGTTAGCTGGCATTAATGCGGCAAACCAAATACAGGAACGCGAACAATGGATTCTGCCACCCACCACGATGCTTGGCGCATTATGCCATTACATTGCCCATGCGGAACCGGATGAATTTCAGCCGATGAAAGCGAATCTCGGCATTTTACCAGCGCTCGATAATCCTCCGCGCAATAAACGCGAACGCAAACAGGCGTATGCAACGCGCGCGGCCCGTGATCTGGACGTTTTTCTGAGCAACTTGCCGGAAATCCTCCTAAAAGTTAGTTCTGCACAGAACGCCATCAGCGTATATAATGAGGATACAACTAGGCGAGCGGATTGATGGAAAGTGGATGTGATGGAATCTTTAGCAGTATGGCTGGAATCACATAAAAGCAAACTCATAGCATCATCCCTGGAAAAGCTGTCTACTAAAGAGAATTTGCGCCGCGAAGCATCTGGGCCGGTGCGGTGGTTTTTTGACAGTCTGATTCAGGCAATTGTGAACGGGGAAGCAGATAAGCTTGAGGCGCTGCTGCGCAACTGGGTCACGATGTGCAGCATCCCGATTAACGGCCAACCGGTCGGGTTGCTGCCGGTATTGGGCGTCTTTAAAGAAGCGATCTGGGGGGAATTCCAGGCCGATCCGCCACAGGAACAACCCCTGGCAATGGCGGCCCAACTGGATGGTCTGATCAGCAAAGCAGCCGAATACCTGGCTAAAGTCGAAGCAGCGGCGTTATATGACGCAATGAGCCATCATTTGACCGCTAAAGCCGAGGCGATGGAAAGCCAGTTTGAGGATGTCAAAAATGTCTTTGTTTCAGTGACGGCGCATGAACTCAAGACGCCGTTGACGGTCATCGAAGGCTACGCAAATATGCTCAAATTTGAGCTATCAGAGGCAACCCATCCGCGTGAGGCGTTAATGGTGCGCGGCATTGAAACGGGCGTAAATCGTTTGCGTGAGTTAATCGAAGATATGATCGACGTATCGCTTATTGATATTGACCAGTTAGGGCTGGAATTTCAACCGGTCTGGTTGCAGCGCACGGTAAGCATTGCGGAAGAGGAAACCCGGAAATTGCTCAAGAATCGCCGGTTAACCCTTGAAATCCAGCACGATACGTTTCCCCGTATTCCCATTATTGGCGATCCTGAACGGCTATTGAAGGCGCTGATGAAGGTTATCCTCAACGCCGTCAAATATACACCGGATGGAGGCAAAATAACCGTTTCCGCGCGCCATTTAAACAATTTCATCGATATTGTCGTGGCAGATACCGGCATCGGCATTGCGCCTGAAAACCTGGAACTCATCTTCGAAAAATTCTCGACACTGGGGGATCCCGCCCGTCATTCGAGTAGTAAGGTGAATTTCAAAGGCGGTGGACCGGGTTTGGGTCTGGTTATCGCCAAAGGTATTGTTGAGGCGCATGGCGGTACGATTTGGGCTGAAAGTTCAGGCACAGACGAAAAAACACTGCCGGGGAGTCATTTCCACCTGATGATTCCAGTCAAAGACGTTAAATCCGGTGATGGTATGTCCGCATTGGTAGCAAGTGCAGCCAGCATGATCAAAGGCGATCTAACAGAGTTACGGCGAGCAGTAGCCATTGCCAAACAAAAAGATGCGGCGGCTGTCGTAGAAAGCAAGGGCGCTGTCGCCAAAGCCGTTGACCCGGCGCAGCCGATTTCCGATTCAGCCGAATCAAGCGAACGCACTGTCAGCGAAGTGTTGCGCGTTGAAACCAGTGGCGAAACTGAAACGAATAATTCATAGGAGGTATTTCTATTAGCGAGCAAATCAATCAGACATCGCGTGCGTTGTTAGTCGGGGTAGAAGTTCGCGGCAGCCGCCCACTGTTCACGGTTGAGGATTCATTAGACGAACTAGCACGATTAGCTCAGACGGCAGGCGTTGCAGTACGCGGGCGGATCGTGCAGCGTATGGCGCGTATCGCTCCGGCAACCTTTATCGGCACGGGCAAACTGGAAGAAATTGTCGATTCCTTACCGGAGCTTGATGTCAACATGGTCATTTTTGACGATGAATTGTCGCCCCGGCATCAACGCGAATTAGAGAAGGCGTTTGGGGAAAACATCCAGGTCTTAGATCGCTCTGCGTTGATTCTTGATATTTTTGCCCAGCACGCTCGCACTCGTGAAGGTGCGCTGCAAGTTGAATTGGCGCAGTATGAATACCGATTGCCCCGCTTAACACGGCAGTGGAGCCACTTGGCGCGGCAAGCGGGCGGTGGTGCGGCGCGCGGCGGTTCGGGCGGTGTCGGGTTACGCGGTCCCGGTGAAACACAGCTTGAAGTTGATCGCCGTGAAATTGGCCGCAAAATCAGCCAACTCAAAAAAGAACTGGAAGCGGTACGCGCACACCGAGGACGCCACCGCGCGCAGCGTGAACGTGCCGGTATCCCTACGGTGGCGCTGGTGGGTTATACGAATGCTGGTAAATCAACGTTGCTTAATGCCTTGACCGATTCCGATGTGTATGTCGCTAACCAATTGTTTGCCACTCTTGATCCAACGACACGGCGGGTTACACTGCCATCGGGACGGTTGGTTTTATTATCAGATACCGTCGGGTTTATTCAGAAATTGCCTGTTACCCTGGTCGCGGCATTCCGGGCCACGCTGGAAGAAGTCATTGAGGCCGATGTGCTGGTTCATGTTGTCGATGTCAATCATCCAAAAGCATGGCATCACGTTGAAGTCGTTGAGGATACCCTTGCTGAACTTGATGCAGTGCGCATTCCCAAAATATTAGCGCTCAACAAAATTGATCTGGGCGAAAATGCTGAACCTATCGATCATGAATCGTTGGGATATGAGAGTGTAGTCCGTATCTCAGCGCAGCAAAGCATAGGCTTAGAAGATTTACTCGCCAGTCTTGGCCGAATCTTGGCCGATAATATGGTCACGATGTCACTCCTGATTCCCTATACGCAAGGCGATGTCTTATCGCTTGTCCATAATCGCGGCGTTGTGGTATCAGAAAATCATACTGAGCATGGGGCGGAAGTGATCGCCAGGGTGCGCCCACGTTTAGCGGGACAATTGAATGATTTTGTGGTTAAACCGGCAGATATGGGAGATGAATCAGCCTCATGAACCGGATTCTTGCATACATACTCAAAGTGGTGTTGCTGCCGTTACGGTTATTGGGTGTATTAGGACGAGTGCTGGGTATTCTGTTTCGCCCGGTATTGATGCGCATCGATTCGTCTCAAGACCTCAGCAACACTATCAACTCGTTGTCATCCTCAATGGCTTCGCAGCGTGGGTTGCCACTGATTATTGGCACAGTTTTGCTGGTTCTAAGCTTGATCGTGCATGGCATTGTCATCGTTGGCCTGGTGGCAACTGATAGTTTTGACAAAAATTTGTATTGGCTTTGTATCCCATTCACCATATTACATGCAGGAGTATTGGCTGGGTTTACAGGCGCAATGCTGGCAATCCCCCTCGGACAAAGCTACCGCGATCAATAGCTCCACTATAAATATGAATGAATAAACCAGCCCGGCCGCTTAGCCGGGCTGGTTTGTAAAGGGTACTAATCATCGAATTCCACATCCGGTAAGCGCGTATTTTTTGCCGCTTCGTCAACACGGAGTGGGTCTGTGTGCGCATAATATGAACGAGTCGTTTCAACAGAACGATGACCAAGATAGTCCTGCACTACATCAAGCGAATGCCCAGCATTGATAAGTTGAGTAGCGCGCCAATGCCGAAAATCATGCGGCGTAATCTTCCCCACACCTAAAGCGCGCGAGGCTCGCTGCACGACACGCCAGCCCACGACACGACTCATCCGACTGCCGTCGTAACGTGGATCATGACTGACAAAAAGCGGCACATCCCCTTTAATCGATCCCCGCAGGTCTGCTCCTCGCGCACGGATATAAGCCCGGATAGCGGGCAAAGAGTCATAAAAACGTAGGTAATAGGCGTGGCCGCCTTTGCCCATGACTTCCACACGGAGAACATCATTTCGTTCCAGGTTGCGCGGCGGAAAATCGGCCAGATTGAGACTCAAAACCTCGCTGACGCGCCCGCCTGTTTCGGCTAGTGTATGCAGAAGCGCGCGATTGCGAAGGCGTGTTATTTCCCAGTGTCGAACACGTTCTTGATCAGTATCAGGCTGCTGCAAATGTTTGGGCGGTTGTTGCGAATCGTAATAGTAAATTACCTCTTCGATGTATTCGGGCGGTTGGGGTGGCGCATTTTCCGGCGTTTGGTTGCGCAATTCATCCCCTACAATGCGTTTAGCTTTGGACAATTGGAAATCAGCAGGTAGCCATCCATGATCATCCAAATATTGAAACCAATTCTGTACCCCGGAAACGCGCAGTTCAACGGTAGCTGCTTTATAGGGGCGGCGATCACCCGTTTTGCCGGAATTGGGCGCGAGTAACCATTGAGCAAATTGCAGAAGAATCGGCGCATCGTCTTCGCTTAATGCATTGAGGGGAAGATCGTCCGCAAGAGTATATGAACGCTGCTGAACAGGTAGCAACAATCTTGCTACCTGTCGATCTTCCATAAACGCAAAAAATAATTCAATCGAGCGGCGATAGGCATCTAGCGTATGCTGTGATCTGAGCGTGGCCCGTTGGAGATAAAGATCGCGCGCTTCACCAAATGTCATTTCTGCTGTTGTTGAGCGGGGCAAGCGACTAAAAATATCTTCACAGGCTTTTTCAAGGTCAATAGTGCTATCGATAATATCCGTACCTTGCAAATACCAGGGTAGCTGCTGCGTGAAACGTACCAAAATTGGAATTAACTGCCGGTTGTATTGCCGCGCCAGAGCGCACTCCCGCATAATGGTTTGAGATGCGACGCTGTCTGGACTGATTAAATTAATGATCGTCGATGATTTGATGATGTTTTCGATCTCACGCTCCCGCCTTGACTCATTCTTGGCGAGCGCTGAGGACACAATCCGATTGTAGCCGCCAGATTGAAGCTGTTGGGTAAAAAACACGACAAAGGCTTCATCTTCGGGCGTTGCACTGATATAGATAGCGTTTGGCATAGCCTTTCCTCAAAAATATAACATAAGAATATGTAATGTGTCATTTGTTAAATTATGTTACACCTAAATATCAGGAAAAACAACCACTAATCAGCCCCGGTGGTTATTATCCCACTCACGACAAGCCAGCGCCCTACACCAACCGGGGGAGGACAACTGTGGGGTTAAAGGCGATCAACACTTTTATACTAGGAGTCATCGAGTACGTGTATTGCTTGCGCTACAAAATAAAACCATTGCTATAATCATTAGGAATTCGTCTGCGCACAATTTGAATCGTATTTTGCATCCTCTTCCACGTAAAATAACGAACCTGAAAAGATTGCTCTTAATTTCACAAATAAACAAGGAACTCACTAACAACACCAAAACAATAACTGAGTTCGTGATATTGCAACCACGAACATGATGCAAAGCTGCCCATCAAGCAATGGTTGCTATCGTGACATATTGGAAAACTGCTCTCTATCTGAACATAATTAATGCATAATTAAAAAATTTGCCATTGATGGGAAAATCCCAACTATAGGGTAATTTAACAAGGTAAATAACACAAAAAGAGGCAAAACTGATATAAATAGTCAAATGGCCTTGTGAGTAAGATATATAGATTGACATAGCTAAAAGAGGCTAAGGGGCTAGTAGCAGTATATAGATTTGGCACAGGTGTCACCAGGGAATACGCGAAAGAAGCGATTCGCCCTTACAATCCTGGATACCTCAATACGACAGCTATGAAGGGAGCGAAAACCTATAGAGGAGGGAGGAACTTAGCCTGTTCTATAGGTTTATAGAATGACCAATCCCGTGTATAGGTAAAAACTAACTTCTCAACCTTAACAATCATATAGAAATATACCAGGGATTGGGAGAAGTTACGGGCGAAACCGCCGTCTAGATCATTTTACAATGGGGGATTAACTGGAATGGAACGGATGAGGATAAAACGCGCTCGACAAATACTTGGAGATAAGTGACACGCCTTTGTCCACACAAACAATCAAAACTGCCGTCTAAACGACACCAAGAACAA
>JAFGJA010000474.1 GCA_016929355.1 Anaerolineae bacterium
CCGTGTTGGTATATTTGATCGCGTTGCCAACCAGATTCACGATAATTTGCTCAATGCGGTGGGCATCCCCTTCTAATACGTCTGGTAGCGCCGGATCAAGGGTGGCGGTAAACGTTAACCCTTTTTGGTCCGCGAGATTTTGCATCCGTAAACGCACCCCATCGAGCAGTTCAGTTATCGAAAAGGGGTGGGGATGGAGTTCAAAGCGTCCGGCTTCGATCTTAGAAATATCCAGCAGTTCGTTAATCAGGTTCAGCAAGCGTTCGCCATTGGACAGACTGCGCTTGACATAATCTTCTTGCTTGGCGTTCAGTTCGCCAGCCAGCCCGGTGAGCAGCAAATCCGCATAGCCGATTACCGAATTTAGCGGTGTGCGCAGTTCGTGTGAGATAGTCGCCAAAAATTCACTTTTCAGGCGGCTGCTTTCTTCAGCGATGGCGCGCGCCATTTCCAATTCGTCATTCGCCTGGCGCAGCGCTTCATTTTGCGCCCGAATCTGATCGGCGGCCTGGCGCTGTTCGGTGATCTCGTGCAGCACGACCAGGCGGGCGGTTAATTCGTCATGCCGGTTGCGCAGAGGCGAAATGCGCAGATTGAAATATTGTGGCGGATCACCGAGCGTGACTTCAGCCCGTGCCGTTTCGACTTCGCGGAACTGAGCGAAGATCGTCTCGTATTCCGGCAATATTTCGCTGGGACGCTTGCCGATGAAAAAGGTATTCTCACCCATGTTCATAAACTGCCGCCCCGCCGGGTTAATGTCAATGATCCGGTTTTGCTGATCCAGCACAAACACAACATCGCTCAAACTCTCAACCACAGTGTTGCGCGCGACAGGCACGACGTTGAATAACTTGAAACGATACAGACTCCAGCCCATCGCGGCCCCGGTCACGGTGAACGCGAGCGGGGTCAGATCGACGTTGGGCAGGGGACTCAGGCCGGTGATAAAGATGGCGTTGGCGATCCAGGGGGCAAAGATGCCGATCAACATAAAGCTAATCTGTCCCCGATAGAGTTTGGGTGCGCGGATCATGGCGTGGACCAAAAAGATCGCGCCGGTCAGAATGAGCGTATACGAATACACCGCATGAACCCAGAAGGTTGGGCCATAGTGTGTTTCTAAAAACGGATACCCGCCCGCTTCGATCATAACTATGTCGCGCCAAAATGTATGATGCAGCGCGTTCGTGCTCGTGAGAAGCATAACGGTTACAGGTTCAATGGTGAGCAACCACCGATTACGCCGGGTGATCCACCGGGTATGGCCTGTGTATTCTGCTGTGAAGATCAGCCATATCGCCGGAACCATTGTGATCCAGAGGTAATTGGCACGGATAAAGAAGTACTTGGCCGAAAATGGCACAACGATCTGCTCACCGACATTGCCCAGCGCCCAGCCCGTCACCGCTATCATCAGCCAGACAAACGATGTTACCCCGGTTCCTGGACGCTGCCGCCAAACCCCGTAACCTAAGGCAATTGACGCCGCCGCCGAGAGACACAAGATCCATACTGATGGGGGGAATTGCAGGGCAATCATGCCGTTATCCTGGAGTGATTCAACTTATTTTTACGCTTAATCATTATAAAATTTTTCCCTGTAATTATGTGTAAAAAGTTGATAACGGTTTGTCTTGATTTCATGACATCTTTACCCGATCTTGACGATTTGATTACAGCAGAGTACGCTTGAGCGTATCGTTGGCTGAGCCAAAGGAGGATGTGCTATGCGAGTCTGCTCCATCAATATCATAGCGATTACCCCTGCGTGTGCTGGCTGATTTTCTCCGTCCCAACAGAAATAACATGCCATCACAGGCGGGATATGTGTTCCGTATGCCAGTCATGTGATGTGTGTTCTGTTTCCGAAGGGATACGATGTTGACCTCTGCTTCTCAAACTAAAAAATCCGCCTATCCTGTCTACCTGCTGTTGACGGGACTGACGGCGTTGTCGTTTACGCTGGTTTTTACCGTGAACATGATCTACCAAGTGACCGTTGTCGAACTGAATCCGCTGCAACTGGTGCTGGTTGGTACGCTGCTGGAAGGAACTGTTTTTGTCTTTGAAGTGCCCACCGGCATCGTCGCGGACGTGTACAGCCGCCGCCTTTCGATCATCATCGGCGTGTGCCTGACCGGGATCGCGTTTGTGGTTGAGGGGTCGATTCCGGCTTTTGCGGCTGTCCTGATCGCACAGGTGTTATGGGGCATTGGTTATACCTTCACCAGTGGGGCAACCGAAGCGTGGATCGCAGATGAAGTGGGCGATGAACGTGCGGGCGATGTTTTTATGCGCGGTTCGCAGATTGGCATGATCGCCGGACTGGTCGGGATTCCGATCAGCACCGGGTTGGGTTATGTGCATATCCAACTACCGATCATTCTCGGTGGTGTGAGTTTTTTGCTGTTGGGGATCGTGCTCAGGTGGATCATGCCTGAAACCGGGTTTATGCCCACCCCGCCCGACGAGCGCGAATCGTGGCGCACGATGGTGCAGACGTTCCGCGCGGGGCTGCGCTTGATACGCGGGCGCACGATTCTACTCATCTTTGTGGGGATCACGCTGTTTTACGGACTGTCGAGCGAAGGATTTGATCGCTTGTGGACCGCGCATATCCTCGAAGATTTCACGTTTCCCGATGTTATAGACCTCAAGCCGGTAGTATGGTTTGGCCTCATCGGTGTGGTGAAAAGTGTGTTGGCGCTGGGCGTGACCGAGATCGTGCGGCGGCGGCTGCAAGCGGGCCAGTTTAGCGGCATGGCGCGGCTGTTGCTGGTGGCGAATGCGCTGCTGATCCTGGCGATCTGGATGTTTGGCTTGACCGGCAGTTTTTGGATCGCGCTGATCGCTTATCTCACGGTGCGCGTGTTGCAGGGGGTGAGTGGCCCGGTGTTTACGGCGTGGATCAATCCGCATATCGACTCGAAGGTCCGTGCCACCGTCTATTCGATGGCGGGGCAGGTAGACGCGATTGGGCAGGTCGCGGGCGGGCCGGGCGTGGGCTATATCGGCAGCGCGTGGTCGATCCGGGCGGCATTGGTGGCGGGCGGGATTCTGCTGTCACCGGTTTTGTGGCTGTTCGGGTATGCGGTTCGGCACGAGGCGACGATCACGCCGGGTGTGCCTGCTGTCGAACCGGCGGGGGATTGAGAGGGTTTTATGGTAGGGGCGAGGTGACGCTCGCCCCTACGAACACACGCGGCGCGTTAATCGGCGGCGGCTTCGGCCAGCAAGCGCTCGCCGGTTTGGACGCGCCACAGCGCCGCGTAAATGCCATTCTGCGCGACCAACTCCTCATGGCGGCCTGCTTCGCGGAGTTGTCCATTTTCCAGCACGAAAATGCGATCCGCGTTGCGAATCGTACTCAGGCGGTGCGCGATCACAATGGTGGTGCGTCCGACGATAATCCGCTCTAGCGAACGCTGAATCGCGGCTTCGGTTTCATTATCCACTGATGAGGTTGCTTCATCCAGAATCAAGACGGGCGGGTCTTTGAGGACCGCGCGTGCAATCGAAACCCGTTGACGCTGCCCCCCGCTCAATTTCTGGCCGCGCTCACCGACAATTGTATCGTAGCCCTGCGGCAGTTGCATGATGAAATCGTGCGCTTCCGCGATCTTGGCCGCTTCGATGATCTGGTCATCCGTCGCGCCAAAGGTCCCGTAAGCGATGTTTTCCTTGACTGTGCCATGAAACAGAAATACATCCTGACTCACCAAGCCCATCGCGCCGCGCAAATCCGGCAGATCAAACGCGCGCAGATCGATGCCATCCAGCGTGACGCGACCTTTTTGCACGTCGTAGAAGCGCAGCAGCAGCTTGATCACGGTGCTTTTGCCTGCGCCTGTCGCGCCGACAATCGCCGCCGTATGCCCTGCCGGAATATCAAGCGATAGCCCTTTTACGACCTGCGAGCCGTTGCTATAGCTGAAATGCACATTCTCGAACCGCACATCGCCGCGCACATCAGCAACGGGTAATTCCGTACCGCCATCGTTGATCTGCGCGTCAATGTCCAGCAGATCGAGGATGCGCGTGGTCGAGGCCATGGCGCGCTGGTAGAGATCGAGTGTTTCGCCCAGGCCGGTGAGCGGCCAGAGCAAGCGCTGCGTCATGAAGATCATCACACTGTAAACGCCAACATTGAGTTCGCCGTTGAGGGCCATCTTCCCGCCAAAGACCATGATCGCAATGAAGCCGGAGACAATCAACATACGGATCATGGGCACAAACCCCGAACTCAGCCGGATCGCAGCGCGGTTCAATTCGCGGTAAATGTTGCTTTCCTCATCCACGCGCCGGACTTCGTGTGCTTCTGCCGTGAAACTCTTGATCGTGGCGATGCCGCTCAAATTGTTCGACAGTTGGCTGTTGAGAATACTCACCTGTTCACGCACGGCGGCGTAGCGCGGCGCGAGCCGGTTCTGAAAGCGGATCGATCCCCAGATGATAATGGGCATGGGCAGCATAGCCAGCCACGCCACACCCGGCGCAACGACCATAAACATCCCGCCGATGACGATCACGGTGGTGATCACCTGGATCATGCTGTTTGCGCCGTTATCCAGAAAGCGCTCAAGCTGGTTAATGTCATCGTTGAGGATCGACATCAAGCCGCCCGTGCTTTGATCTTCGAAGTAAGCCAGTTCCAGGTTTTGCACATGATCATACGCATCAAGGCGCAGTTCATGTTCGAGCGTCTGCGCCAGATTGCGCCAGTAGATTTTGTAGATGTATTCGAAGACGGATTCGCCCACCCAGATAAAGAGCGTGATTCCCGCCAGCACTAACAATTGGTCTTCGACCTTAACGACGCCTAACTTGGCGATAAACGAATCCTCACGCTGCACGACAATATCGACGGCGGCCCCGATCAAGGCGGGCGGCGCAATGTCGAAGATTTTATTGAGGATGGAAAACAGGGTTGCCAGATACACCGTGCGACGGTGAGGGCGTGCGTAACTTAACAATCGCTTGAGCGGATGTGCTTTTACTGCCATAAGACTGCTTTCATGTTTATTCTCACAACTTGGACACCAAATGTAGATTCTAGCGCAAGTTAGGCTGGCTGTCGCGTGTTGTTTTAGGCGATCTGCTCTATACTTAATTTCCGCAAGCCCAATCAGTGATGAGAGCATCCACCGCGTTATGGTCAGACACTTCAATCTCCGGTTCACGTTGTTTTTGTTCATCTCCGACCTGTGCGCTATTTTGCTGGCGCTGGAGTTGGCGACGCAGGCGCGCGTGCAATTTCCTTTCGGGCGTACCGGGGATATTGAAGATTGGGTGCTGCCCTGGCCGGTTTATCTGATGGGCGTTGTGGTCTGGGGCGTGATTTTCACGGCGTCGAATGTCTATAATCCGCGCCAAATCCTGTATATCCGCCTGGAACTGGTGCGCATTACCGAAGCGGCGTTGATTTCGTGGTTGGTGCTGGCGGGTTTGCTGTATTTCACGTACCGGGATGTTTCTCGCCTGCAATATGTGTACAGTCTCGGCTTTTTTCTGATGCTGGCCTACACCCACCGGATCGCGGTGCGCACCTGGTTCAAATTTCGCGGCGGTCAGCGTTACGCCCCGCGCCGTGTGTTGGTGGTTGGAACCGGGGAGAATGCCCGCGAAGCCGCCAAGATGATCCGCGAACATGGTTGGATGGGGCTGAACATGGTGGGCTATGTGGCCGAGGATGATGCCGAGAATCATAATCCGCTCGTGTTGGGTACGCTGGATAAAACGTTTGCGATCATCCAACAGCGCGCCATTGCCGAAGTCGTGATCGCGCTCTCGCGGGATGCGGTGCAACTGGTCGATGTGAAGACTTTGATCTACCGGCTGCAAGCGCTGCCGGTCAATATTCGCCTGATCCCCGATTATTTTGATCTTGCGTTTTTGCGCATCAATATCGAAGATTTTAGCGGTATGCCCCTGCTCAGTCTAAAGGAACCCGTTCTCGATCCGTTTCAGCGCCTCGTCAAGCGCGTGTTTGACGTGATTGTCACGCTGCTGCTGCTGATTCCCGCCCTGCCGTTAATGGGGATCATTGCGCTGGCGATCCGGCGTGATAGTCCCGGTCCTGCAATTTTCAAGCAGCCGCGTGTGGGCGAAGGGGGGCGGATTTTCACGATGGTTAAGTTTCGCACGATGATCGAAGGGGCAGAAGCGCTGCAAGATCAGGTTTCGCGGGTGGATGAGGCCGGGAACGCGATCCATAAAGTCGAAGATGATCCGCGCGTGACCA
>JAFGJA010000475.1 GCA_016929355.1 Anaerolineae bacterium
ACGAAAAGCGCCGGACAGAGTACAGACCTCTGCCCGGCAAAAATTGGTTAAGTAGGGGCGAACCAATGTGTTCGCCCAGGGCCGGTCGGCCCCTACATTAGACGTTTGTGAATTGACTTTTCCATCAATCCGCCGCGTCATCCTCGGTCAAAAATGCGGCCCAGGGACCATGCATCCCGTCATCGGTGACGCCAAAATACACACGCAGCGATCCATCCTCGCGCTGTACCAGATCGTAGCGCACGACGCCGCCACGTTTATACCGCTTCCACAACCCGATCTCGCCCTGCCATTCAACCTTGTTGGGCTGGACCGGATTCGATTCTCTTTCGGTGATCGCATAGTGCCACAACCGCCGCGCCGATTTACGGGTCACGTTTTTCACAACGCTGCCATTCCGCAAATCACGCATCACATGATATTTCAGACCCTTACGCTGTTCCGTGCCGATGATCTCCACACCGGTACGCGGCGGCTCAATCCCGCTCGCGGATACTTGCGGATGATCGGCGGTGGCGCGTTTGTCATCACCGCCATCCGTTGTTTGATCGATCTGCTGCGTTTGGAGTTGGGACAGGTTTTGCACCACAAGCTGCACGATCTCATCGCGCACCGCCAGATTAGTTTCCGCTTCATCGCGCACATAGATTTTGTTATCGTCAATAGCGTAGGGCGGATCATCTCCGCGCGACACTTGCAACCGGATTATCGGTTTGCCAAGCGTTTCCATCGCATCAATTTCGACTTCAAGCGGCGGCGTGATTTTATGCTCGATCTCCTCGCGTAACGTATCCACCGACTCACTGATGTTTTGGATGCCCACCGGTGCATCTTTGGGTTTGCCGCTCACCCCCACATAAATGGTTCCGCCGTTGGTATTTGCCAGCGCACACACATCCGCGATCACAGCATAAAGCCGCCCGCCACGCCGCGTCATGCCTTCGTGGAACGTCTGCACGATGCTCGCGCCTTCTTCGCGCGCCGACTGCACATGATCATACGGATCGCGGCTGGAACGGTAGGGGCGGGTGCGCGCAAAATCATTGCTCTGGAATACCTGCCGTATCGCCTCAAACGTGCATTCCGGCAGTTGAATTTCCGTTACACGATCCCCGATCCCCAAACTTTTCTGATTACGCGGATCAACTTTCAAGCGGTGCGCGTCCGATCCCTGGATGCAGCGCATCCGGCGCGGATACTCCGGCTTGGTCCCATCAAAGAACCGGGCCGTTGTCCGCCGCCCGTGTTTTTCCAGATCGGTAACTTCCAGCGCGTGCAGATTGGGGTCTTGTGTATAGGCGATCTTGGTTTGTCCACCAAAATCAAAGCCGCGCATCGCCACCCCATGACTCGAATTGGCATGGGCAGCAATGGCGATCCCGCCTTCGAAGTTGATCATGCGGTACGCGCTCAACACGTCCGCCGACGCGCCCACAATCGAGGAGCCTTCATCCAATGTTTCCGGCGGAATGTTCAGACTCAACAAAATATGCTCGATCTGGCGCACAGAGGTATCCGGCGAAAAGATGCCGAGAATGTGAAAGCCAAACGTCGCGGTAAATTCGAACCCCGGCAGCACCAGAATTTTATCCAGCAAGCGCCGGTATTCGGCTAATGTGCGCTGCTCGTCGGGTTGAATCCGCTTGAGGTTTTCCAGATATTCGAGTTGTTCGATTTCATCCATCATCGCACGATAACCGGCAATCGTGTTGTGGTCGGTAAAGGCGATGATATCCAACCCACGCATTTCCGCGTGGAGCAAAATGTCAACATAACTGATGTCCGGCTCTTGATAATCGTTTGAGCCAGGCGTATGCAGATGCAGGTCCATCCGGTACCACTGCATCTTAGATCGGCGTGATTTTGATGCCACGAAGCCCTCTCTCTTGTCACTTAATCGAATTACTTAGTCGAATCATGCGCATCACATGCGCGGACGCCGAGGAAGGCCGAACTACCCAAGCAAATCGTAGAATATGTCAGCCAACAAATTTGGCTCGAATGGCTTAATCAAAAACGCATTCGCTCCGGCAGCCATCGCTTCATCTTCGTGGTCCAAACCGGAAGCCATGATAATTGGAGCCTCACCAAATTGAGCGGTAGCCCGTAAATGTGTCACCAATTCGACTCCCTTCATATCCTGAAGGTAGTAATCAATCAAAAATACGTCAGGATTGGTTTCCTGGGCCTTGTCAATTGCCAAATGACCACGCGCCGCCACTTCTACCTCGAACCCATCCAGTTCGAGCAAGGTTTGCAGCAGTTTGGTTGTGGTCGGATCATCATCTACAATCAGTACTTTGGGCAAAGCAGCCTTCCTCAATTTACACAATCACAATACCAAATGGGCGCTTAGAC
This sequence comes from Anaerolineae bacterium, assembly GCA_016929355.1. Classification (GTDB taxonomy): domain Bacteria; phylum Chloroflexota; class Anaerolineae; order Aggregatilineales; family Aggregatilineaceae; genus JAFGJA01. Next base: position 2,359 of record JAFGJA010000475.1, read on the forward strand.
CTCTGGCGCTATGCCTCACTAACCGCACCGCCCGTATCATCGTGCTTTTGGGCAGGAGTCAAGGCCGCATCCAACACGGCGTTGACATCATCCACCAAAATAAAAGTCATCGACTCGCGTACATCCTCCGGCACATCGTCCAGATCATGTTCGTTGCGACTCGGCAAAATCACGGTATCCAACCGGGCACGGTGTGCGGCTAGCACCTTATCTTTGATTCCTCCTACCGGCAGCACTTGTCCCCGCAGCGTAATCTCCCCCGTCATCGCCACATTACTACGTACCGGACGCCCGGTGAACAATGAGGCCAACGTGGTTGCCATCGTTACCCCTGCCGATGGGCCATCTTTGGGCACGGACCCTGCCGGGACATGCAAATGCACATCATGCGTTTCAAAATAATTCTCATCCAGACCCAATTCAACCGCTTTGGACCGGATATAGCTAAACGCCGCCCGCGCGCTCTCCTGCATCACCTGCCCCAATTGGCCGGTATACTGGAACCCTTTGCTGCCGGGCATCTGCGCCGCTTCAACGAACAACACATCTCCACCGAAGATCGTCACCGAAAGGCCAATCGCCACGCCGGGTGTATCGGTGATCCGTTCTTCGATCTCATGCTGATAACCAAAACGCGGATGATCGAGCAAGCCCACAATATCGCCCTTATCAACCACCATCGCTTCGGCGGTATGCTCCGCAATTCTGGTCACAACCTTACGCGCAACCCGTCCGATCTCGCGCTCCAGGCTGCGCACCCCGGCTTCGCGCGTGTAATCACGGATGATCGCCAGCAGCGCTTCATCCGTAAACGAAAGTTCCTCCGTCAGCAAACCATTTTCCCGAATCTGGCGCGGCACAAGATACTGCTGCGCGATCTGCACCTTCTCATGCTCAGTATACCCGCTAAGTTGAATAATCTCCATCCGGTCTAACAACGGCAGGGGGACCGTTTCGAGCGTATTGGCCGTGGTGATAAACATCACCTGCGAGAGATCAAACGGTACATCAAGGTAATGATCGCGGAATTCAAAATTTTGCTCAGGATCGAGCACTTCCAACAACGCCGAGGCCGGATCGCCCCGGAAATCGCGGCCCAACTTGTCAATTTCATCCAGCATGATCACCGGATTCCGGCTTTCGACCCGCCGCATGGTCTGGATCAAGCGCCCCGGCATTGCGCCGATATACGTCCGGCGGAACCCGCGAATCTCGGCTTCATCCCGCACGCCCCCCAATGACATGCGCGTAAACTTGCGTCCCATCGCGCGCGAAATGGATGCACCTAACGACGTTTTTCCCACACCCGGCGGGCCGACAAAACATAAAATTACGCCCTCGCGCTCGCGCCGAATCAGATCAGTAGATTCTATCGCTTCGAGTTCCTCGGCGCGTTCCTGTCGTAGTTTGCGCACCGCCAGATATTCGAGGATACGATCTTTGATGTCCTCCAACCCGTAATGATCTTCATTCAACACAGTACGCGCATGGGGAATATCCAGATTGTCATCGGTGGCGATATTCCAGGGTAAACTCACCATCCAATCCAGATAACTGCGGATTACACCATACTCGGCGGCAGCAGTGGGCAGCCGGGCCAGGCGATCCAACTCGCGGCGGGCTTCGCGTTCGGCTTCTTCCGGCATGTGGGCCGCTTCGATCTTCTGCCGGAAATCTTCGACTTCAACCGTCTGCTCATCACCTTCGCCCAGTTCGCGCTGGATGGCTTTCAACTGCTCGCGCAAAAAGTATTCGCGCTGCATTTTTTCCATTTCTGACTGCGCTTCGGTCTGGATTTGGTGGCCCAGTTCCAGCACTTCGAGTTCTTTCGCCAGGACATTCATAAGGCGGCGCAGTTTTTCCAGCACGGAATCGATCTCAAGCAGATTTTGCTGCTCTTTCAGATCGAGACGGACATAGGTTGCCAGCGCGTACACCAATTGCAGGGGATCATCCACGTTCAGCGCCGCATTGATGATCTCGCCGGGAATACTGGGCACTAAATCAGCCATACGCCCAAACTGCTCGATCACATTGCGCATCAAGGCTTCGACCTCGATATTTTTCTCGACCTGTTCCGGTTCGAGATGCGCACGCGCCACCAAATACGGTTCCTCGCTGGTGTATTCATCTACCTTGATCCGCGCTGTCCCCTGCACCAACAACCGGATCGTGCCATCCGGCGCACGAAACAGCCGGTGAATTTGCGCCACCGTACCATACTCGTAGATTTCGTTCGGGCTGGGTGTTTCCTGATCGGGATCGTGCGAGGCCAACAACCCGATCATGCGATCCCCGGCCACAGCTTCATCGACCAACTTGATCGAACGCGGTTGGCCTACCGTCAGGGGGATGGTGGTATGGGGGTACACCACCAGACCCCGCAACGGCAAAATCGGCAACTCGTCCGGTAGTTCGATCTCCTTGTCCTCATCGCGGCGACTTTCCACCGCTTTTTGATCCGCCGTTGGCTCGACTGTTGCGACGGCATCCGGCCTATCCGCATCAGTGACATCAACACCGCGCGGTTCATCGGTATGTTTGGCCGTTTCAATGATCTGTTCTTCAGTTTCAGCCGCCGCATTATCATCTGGATGTGCATCCAGTGTCGGATCGGATTTTTCGTTTGCATCTGACATAGACTTTTATCTTTGATTCGATGGTTAAATTCGCTTATTCATCAATATCCACATTTACGACATGGACTTTTTGCGCCGGAGCGCGCCTCAGTTCAACCCGCAGTAATCCATCCCGATAAACGGCGGATACCGCATCGCGCAGCACGGCCCAGGGCAAACTGACCTCGGTCCTGAATTCGCCAAATGGGATCTCCAGTTGGTGATACGCACACTCCGCCGAGGTAAATCGCTCGCGTGTGCCACTAATGGTCAAACGCTGACCATGCAATGTCACCTTAAAATCATTATCGCGCATTCCTGCAATCTCGACTACTACGATCAGCTGATTATCGCGTTCATACACGTCCGTTGGTGGTCGCCAAGCCGACGTGTGCCGGACAATCACCCATCGTTGCAGGGTGTCGTTGGCGTGGGAAGAAGGTTCGTCTGACATGCTTACGCTATCCGGGTCCTTAAGTCTGCATTACGCTGATCATACCACAGGGTTAGTTTGCTGAAAAACGCATCCACCATCATAATTGCCCCGTTGTTTGGATCACGTTTCGTTTTGATGCGCACGAGCTGCAACTGGTGGCTTAATTGTTCGTAAAGTAGGATGAAACTATAGTGAAGGTACACATCATCATGCGCCAATTGACACGCATTACCGTTCTCATACTCCTGGTTACGCTGCTGGCAGCTTGCGGCGGCGATGACTCTTCATCTGAAACTGAAATGGAAAGCCTCCCTGAAGCCCGTCCCCTGATCGACGAAAGCGCCACCTATATTCAGAACGCGAATTCCATTGAACTGGAAATGAATGTGAGCGGTTATCCCGTGTCCGTCGAGATGGACAGCGTGGAAATGCTGAACGAACTCCCGCTCTTTTTCAATTACGCGCGCGGCATCTTCCTGGCCCCAGATCGCATGACCGCCACAATTCAATTCAGTTTGGATGCGCTCAGTACCACCGCGCAACTGGTCGCCCTGGATCGCGATCATTACTTCAAACTGGACATGTTGGGCAACCGGTGGTTTCGCGGTGAACTGATTGCCGGTTTTTCGCCAGCGTCTTTGATGGCCCAACCGGGCGGAGTCGCTTCCGCGCTCGCCTCTGTCACTGATCTAACGATGGTGGGCCGGGAAAATCTGGATGGTTTGAGCGTGTTCCATTTGAACGGCACAATCCAGGCCAGCGCTGTCTATGCACTGACGTTCGGCTTGATCCGCACGAAAGAAGGCATTTTGAACGCTGACATTTATATCCGGGCGAAAAATCATCAACTGGCCGTACTCAAACTGATCGAACCCCCGCCCGATGATGACAGCGACGCGGAAAACACGACCTGGACGATCACCATTGTAGACTATAATCAGGCTGTGTCGATTGATGCGCCTGTAGAGAGCGAATAACCCGTATGCCTGATTCCACCCACTCCCCCCGGCAGACCTCAGCCTGGTTGGTGCTCGCCATTGTCAGTTTGCCGGTGTTTATCGGTGCGCTGGACCTGACGATCATCTCCGCCGTATTGCCCGAAGTGATCGTCAGCCTGGAACTGCCGGTGAAAGAATATCTGGATCAGGCATCCTGGGCGGTGAGCGGTTATCTACTGGCTTACGCGATCAGCATGACGTTTACCGGGCGGCTGTCCGATCTGGTGGGGCGGCGTTATGTGTATATCGCCTGCCTGCTCATTTTTATGATCGGCTCTTACCTCGTCACGGCTTACGACAACACAACACTCAACAGTTGGATTTCGCGCTTCTACAATCAGGTATTGGACCAACATCCCCCACGCCTCGAAGAACGGCATCTTTATCTCGTGATCGCGGGGCGCGTGATTCAAGCATTTGGAGCGGGCGCGATGGTCCCAGTGACGATTGCGCTGGCGGGCGATCTGTTTCCCGCCGATCACCGCGCGAAACCTGTTGGCGTGATCGGCGCGGTGGATACGTTGGGCTGGGTGCTGGGCCATTTGTACGGCGGCGTGATGGTCCGCTTTTTTGGCGAATATGGCACTTCGATCAAAGACGCATTTGACGGCATCGGGCTAACGATTGCTACGCCATCCTGGGAAACGCTGTTTATTCTGAATATTCCGATCAGTTTGCTGGCCTTGATCGGGGCGTGGTGGGTGCTGCGTAATGTACCGCAGCCGCGCCATACCGGGCGTTTTGACATATTGGGCACGCTCTTTATCACGCTGGCGCTCATCGGCCTGAATCTCGGATTAGGCACAGGCGGAGCCGAATCCGCCGCAACTGCGTCTAGTTTCGAGGAACTAGGCCATGCCGCCACCGATTACGGCCCCTATTTTCTGATCGGAGCGGCGATCCTGTTCATGATGTTTTTGGTGATCGAAGCGCGCGTCACATATCCGCTCGTGCGGCTTGGCATGTTCCGCAACATCAATTTTTCCGCCGCATCGGTAACAAACGGACTAGTCGGCTTCTGTCTGGCGATTGGGCTGGTCAGCGCGCCGTTGCTGGTCAATTTCCGCATGGAAGAAACAACCGGCGAAGAAGTGCAAAATGCGGCGTATATCGCCGGACTGCTGCTCTCCGGTTTGACTGTGCCAATGGCAATAGCGGCGATCCCTGGCGGCTGGTTGAGCGAACGTTACGGGTATCGCGTCCCGACGGTGGGCGGGTTGATCCTGGCTTGTGCCGGCTTTACGTTAACCGGCTTCACCTGGGCCAGCGATACCTCCTACTGGCTGATGGGAGCGGAAATGGCAATCATCGGCGTGGGGCTGGGCCTGACAATTTCGCCCATCGGGACCGCCGCACTCAACACAGTAGGCGAAGATGAACGCGGCGTTGCTTCGGCCCTGATCCTGATCCTGCGGTTGATCGGGATGACGGTAGCGATCTCATGGCTCACCATGTACTCGCTGGATCGCTTTGATGTGTTGAAAGAAAACTATCTTGCGCCGGAAGGAGCCAGCCTCGAAGAAGCGCTCGCCGCCGCCACGACTGCGAATCTCGAAGCGGCAGTTGATGTGATCAAGGAGCTGCAATATATCGGGGCGGTGGTCAGTGGCGCAGCGCTGATCATTGCCTTTTTCCTGCGCGGTGGCCGCCGCGATGAGCTGGTACAAACCGGGGATGTTGTAGCATCCCCCAACCCTCCCTATAATTAGGGCCAGTATCCACATTTATAGCAGAGATGGTAGAGATAATCCTATGGCAGAGGGTTCCCAAATTCATGTATTGGCAGCCGTGAAGCTGCAAACATTATTGCAATACCGCGAAAACCTATCCCAAGACTCCCAGATCAAACTGACCCTGGTCCATAACGAAGCTGATGCGCGCAAAGCCTTAGCCGATTCGCAAAAGCGGACGGACGTATTCGTTGTGGATAACAATTTGGGTAATGTCTATGAACTGCTCAAAGAATTACGCCAGACCTATCCACGCCTGTTGATCATCCTGGTTGATCAAGAATCCGACTTTGCGATGCCCGGTCATGCCGATGATGTATCCACTTCGCCCTTCGAAAATGACGACCTGCTCAAGCGCCTTAAGCGGCTGAATGAGGAACGCAGTCTCGAAACGCTGCGCGCCGATGCCCTGCCGCCCGTGCGCAATTTTGCCAAATCGCTGCGCCGCGCCGGGCAGTCCAAACCGCAATCCGCCGTCGAAGCGATTCAGGAACTCGGTTATGATTACGTCGCCTTCTACAACATCGTGCCAACCACGCCGCCCGAACTCCGTTTGAGCGCCCAGGTTGGCCCCAGTGGGATCACGGCGATGGCCCCGCAGCAGCAGGATTACGAAAATTCGCTGGTCGGGTGGGTGGCACAGAATGGGCAAAGCCGGATCATCGGCGCTGACGATCAACCGAATCATCCCTTTGTGCGCCAGCAGCGCTTTGGCTCCGGGGCCTGTGTGCCGGTAGGCACGAATATGCGCTTCGGTGTGATCTTTGCCTGCCGCGAACAACCGGATGCGATCACCCAACAAAATGTCATGATGCTTGAATTGGTCAGCGCCCAACTCGCCAGCGCGCTCGCCAAACAAGCCCGATCCTAGCGAGGGCGCATTTATGCCAACTTCCATTACCGTTGGGTCCGCGCGCAGTCAGCCCGGCCAGATCGTGTACGGGCAATTTGACGCCGTGCCCCTTCTTACGGGTGGCTCCGATGCCTTTCCGGTGATCATTGCGCAGGGCAAAGCGGGTGATGGCCCGGTGTTGTGGTTGACCGCGAACATTCATGGCAACGAATACAACGGGTTAGCCGTGATCCACCAGTTAATCACGCCGGAACTCGTCGCCGCCATGACCGGCACAATTGTCGCCATTCCCACCTTGAGTCCGGCGGGGCTGCGAATCGGGGAGCGCAGTCCCTATTACATCTATGGCAAAGACCCCAACCGGCTCTTTCCTTCGCTAGCAACAGATGATAATGTGTCGGATGGTTTGCCCCCATCCGGTCTGGAGCAAGCCTATGCGCGCCTGTTTGAGCGCATCGACGCCACCGCCGATTACCTGATCGATCTTCATGATTATGGGATTCGCGCGATTCCGTTCGCATTCCGTGATCCAATCTTTTACCGTGAAGCGCGTGATAAAGCCGTCGCGCGTAAGCTGCAAAATAAAGTCGGCACGATGCTTGATGCCTTCGGCCTGACCGTGATCAACGAATACGCCTCGGAAAAATACCTGGAAATGCACCTGCACCGCTCGGTAAGTGGGGCCACGCTCAATCGCGCGCGGATTCCGGCGGTCACTGTCGAAATCGGCGGGCAGCGCGCCGTGACCCCCTCACATGTGCAAGCGGTGATGACCGGGATTCGCAATGTCATGCGCTGGGCGGGGATGTTATCCGGCCCGCGCGAACCGATGCCTGATGTCCCCATCGTTGATCTGGGTTATCCGGTACGCCGCACGACACACCCGCGTGTGCCAACCGCCTGCTTGGTGCATTATTTGGTGCAACCCGGTGATATTGTCAAGCAAGGTGATCCGGTGGCGCGCATGGTCGATATTTATGGGCGACCCATCGGGGCCGATGATGGCTTGCTGCGCGTGGAGTATGACGGATTCGTGATTGGCTTATTCCCCGGCATCGCCTGTTATCCCAATGATGCGATCATGGGGCTGGCGATTCGCGACGAAAATAGCCTGATCGTGCCAGTTCACTCTTGACATCACCCGTAACCGCGCTACAATGATAGACGCAAGCGCCGAAGTGGCGGAATAGGCAGACGCGCTGCGTTCAGGGCGCAGTCCTCATTACGGGGGTGTGGGTTCGACTCCCACCTTCGGCATAAAACCCAGGTCTTCTCAGACTTGGGTTTTTTATTATCGATTTTGTTGTTGAGTCGGGCCGCTTGTGGTACGGTTGAAGAGAATTCAGACAAACACATAGACTTGCCCATTGATGAACGAATTTCGCACAACGCCACCTCCGTCCCGGCCCCCACGCCGCCGCCAACAGCAGATCACCAGTCTGCAAATCGTCTTCGCCTTGATCCTGTCGATTGGGTTACTGTTGGTGATCAATTTCAGTGGGCGGATCGCGCGCGGGCAGCAAATGGAAGAGGAACGCCAACGCCTTCAGGCAACGGTGACTGTGCTGGAAGCGCAGAAAATCGAGTTGCAGCAGGAATACGATTATGCCGCCAGCGACGCCAGCATTGAGCATTGGGCGCATACCGAAGGCAAAATGGTGCGCGAAGGGGAAATCCTTGTCATCCCGGTCCCGGCGGGCATCACCGAACCGACGCCGGTCCCGCCTGCGCCAATCCTGATCGCCACGCCGATCCCCGAACCGGAAACACCGAATTGGCAATTATGGTGGAATTTATTCTTTGACGGTGATCCGCCGTTTTAGCGCCGACCTATCGCCAGCCTAACACCGCTATTTGGCAAGCGTATAATCACCCATCGCCAGAATCAGATCGAACGGCACGGCGACATGATGCGCGCCCGCCAACAGCGCCGCGACAACCTCGTCTACCGATTCCAGCCCAGTCGCTAACACCTCGGTTGATGTTCCCTCAACCAACCGCGCCATAGCACGCACCACCGCCATGCTATCACCCAGGTGGTGTTTCAGATCGTTAACATGCGGGATCACAAACGTGACTTCCGTCTGCGCCGCCAGATACGCCTGGGCCGGACTGTAAACCGCCGTCATCGCACATTCGATCCCGGCGTCAACTAATTTGGCCGCCATAGCGAAATTTTCCGTCGTAGCCGGAATTTTAATCACGACCTTATCGGGGCGAATTTCGTGCGCTTCCCACGCCTCATCCACGCGCCCCTCACCTGTCGGCGCGGTCACTTGATAAAACACATGCCCGTCAAAAATCTCAACCAATTCGCCCAACACATCCAGTCCCGGACGCCCGGTGGCCGCGATCAGCGTTGGATTGGTCGTGATCGCTTCCACAAACACGAGGCTTTGCGCACGCCGGGCGTCTTCCGGTTTGGCTGAGTCAAGATAAATACCCACGTTGTTTTCCTCAGTTCATAGCAATTGAATGTATAACCACGTTACGCGGCCTGACTACTGGTAATTTCCGGCTCATAATGCGCGCTGTATCTGCGCCAATAAATAGTCAACGCGACGAGCAGAATCAAGGGGGTAGCTAATTGCTCAACCTGCGTACTGTTCTCAAATGTGGATTCGAGGCCGAAATAGAGCCAGGGCGAACTCAGCACGATCACCGCAAAAACCACCGTCCAGAACCGCCCCTTATCCGCCCACACGATCACCCAGATAGGAAACAGCGCATAGATCAGCGTATAGCCTTTCGACTGCGTAAAAATCAGCAAATACGCGATGAACAGCACGCTCAGACTCCACGCGATCCGCTCCCGATCCGGCAAAGCACGCATCTGCCAGAACATCCACCCCGCCCAACCGATCACCGCCACCCACAGAATCCGGGCGAGGATGTCCACGCCGATTACCTGCGTCGGTTCGGTGTAATCACAGCAGTCACGGTAGCCATCCGCCGCTTCGAGAAAATCAGGAATCCACCAGCCGATCCAGATCACCGACAGGAGAAATAAACCGCCCATCAGCGCCGCGAAAATGATGATCGGGCGGAAGCGACGTTGCAGCAGCAGATCGAACAAGATCGCCGATGCGAAGATCACTCCTTCGGGGCGGGTCGTGGCCGCGATCAGCGCCAACGCCACCAACCAGGGCTTGCCGCGCAAAATCTGCCAGTATGCGATCAGAATGAACCCGAAACAAAATACGATGAATTGACCGAGCACATAACTGATCATTGTCTGCCGGTAAACCAGCGACGAGAAAAAGATCAGCAGCGCCAGAAGCGGCGGCTTGATGCGCCAATCGAGCAGCACAATGAAGGTCAACGCGGGCAGCGCCAGGATCATGAGCAGTTGCAGACCACTCCATAACGTCAGACTGGTGAAAAACGGCAGCGCCCAAAATGGCAGCAGCGTAAAGGTGATCGTCGCCAGATACGAAAAATTGTGCTTGTAGGGGATAAATTCAGGAAAGCCCATATCCGCTAGAATGACCCGGTTGATTTCCAGGCTGTACGGGTTATTGCCTTGCAACATCTCACGCGCGCCATACCAGCGCGGATAAAAATCGTAACCGACGCTGTCGCCGTGCTGCGAAATCCAGATCACATCGGTGGCCCAGGCGAACAACAGCCACATGACGACCAACGCAGCGATCACCAGCAGAGTTTGTTGGTGTTGTTTACTCACTAGTGTACGATTTGCCCCCTGTTCTGGTTCCTGTTATATCTTTGAGGGGCACGGGCTTAATCCACCACGCGAGACTGCCGATCAGCCCGCCCCCAATATAAAACGATACAAAAATGAGCAGCGAAAAACTCAGCGCGGCTTCGGCAGCGATACCGGACGAATCCAGAAACGCGATCATGACGGCTTCGCGCGTGCCCAGCCCGGAAATCGACACGGGCAGCAGCGTGATCAAGCTGCCCAGCGCCACCGTATACGCCACCGTAATGAAGTTCACCCGCAGATCGAGCGCTTGCGCCAGCACATAACACTGCCCGAAAAACACCAGGTACGCTCCGCCAGTCAAGATCGCCGCGACCAGCGCCCACTGCCAGGTGAGTTGGCTCAATCCCGCGCGAATGTTCGGCAAAATGCCAGCCTCAGCGAACAATTTACGCCCGATTGTACCGCAGCGCAAGCCGATCCGCGTCAACCACGCAAACGGAACTGGGTGCAGAAACAACACCAGGGGAACGGTCAAGACCAGCCCCAACATAATGACAACTAACAGGCTGTGTGATACGACAGTGGCGCTCAACAACGCTGCGCTGCCCACGATCAGCAGCGCGTAGAGATCAAACAGACGATCCGCTAACACGCTGGCGAAGGCTTGCGCGGGCGGCACACTACACTCCCGATTGACATACACCGCTTTGATAAATTCGCCCAAGCGCCCCGGCGTCAGAAAGCCAATGAACAAACTGGCGAAATAGGCGAGCAGCGCAGGCCGAAACGCCAAGTGAACATCCTGCACGCGCAAAATGCCCTGCCACCGGATCGTTTTAATGGCGATGAGCGGCACAATACACAATGTCGCCAGCAGCACAAGTCGCCAATCGGCATTGCGCATTTCAGCGCGAATGTGATCGAAGTCCAGGCGAATCAGCAAAATCACCAATAGAATCACGCCCGCCAACCGCATCAGGCGCACGGACTGCCAGCGTGAGGATCGCGCGGGAGGGGCGGCGTCTACTGCTTGCGACATACCAACACCCGGCGCAAACCGAGATAGGGCATCAGCGTGTGGCGGGTATGTTCTTCGATCCAATCGCCTACTTTGACCAACCACGCCGGGCCGCCGGGGATTAAGACGGTGGTTTCGGCGGCTTCGATGGTAAAGCCTGCGCGTTCGACCATCGCCACCAAACGCGGATAGCGGATGAAACGGTGCGGCCCCTCTGAGTGGTGCGCGCCGGTAATCGCCGCCAGCGCGTGAACCGGTTCCCACAACACATTCGGCGTGGTCAGGATCAACGTGCCGCCCGGTTTGGTCACGCGGCCCAATTCCGCCACCATCAGCGCCGGTTCGGGAAAATGCTCGACGGTTTCGAAATTCAGCACCGCGTCAAACTGCGCATCTTCAAACGGCAACGTATAATCGGAGACTTTCACCCATTCGAAATTAGTAAAACCACCCTCCCGTAAACGCTGCTGGCAAATGTTTCCCTGAAATTCGGACACATCCGCGCATACCGCCGCGCCAACTTTGCCGCGTTCGTAAAAATAGAGCGTACCATTACCCGTCCGCGCGCAAAAATCGAGAATGTGCGCGTTGTCGGGTAGATTACTCAGGCGATAGCCATCCACAAAGCGCCGGAAATACGAATAGGTTTCCTCGTTGATCGCGTCGTAATCTTCGGTGGCATCCCAATGCGCGCCGACATCCGCAAAGGTCCAGGTCGAGCGCGCCCAGTGGCGCAGTTCTTCGAATGTAGTGCGAATTATATGCTTGAGTGTGTGCGCCACACGCACTAAGGCAGGCATAGTAGTTTTTTCTGGATCAGACGGAGGGGTGATCTCAAACGACATGGTTTGTAATCCTTTGCGTTTGGCCGGTTTAGAGAGTGCTTTCCAGCGTTGGCGCAGTGTGTTAAATAGCGGGCCTAAAATACGGAGCGGGATGTATTCAACCACGCGGCGCGCGAGGGGCGTCCCGGCGATCAGGAATATACTCAAAATGATGCTTTCGACCAGATAACGCAGTGGAGGAATATCAACCGCCCGGTAGCCGTAGTCAGGGACCGGTTGGCCCGCCGCTTTGCGCCAGCCGAGCCGGATGAATGCGCCGCGTTTCTTGAAATCGAGCATGTGCCCGTGCATCGACAGCGCGCGCTCAAGGGTGGTTGGTTCCAGGCTGATCACGCCAGCATGGTGCATCTCGTGCAGCAAGTCTTCGGCTTGTGGGGTACGCGCTGCCACCACCGAGAATCCTGCGCCCTGCGCTTCATAATCAGGATGCCACGCATCGCCCACCGACAGATCGGTCAATTCGTTGGTGAAATCGACGGCGAGCAGCGTACTGCGCGTGATATAGAAAGGAATCAGGTAGTTATAGTAGAATTTTTCCGCGCGCAGCACCCGGCCTGAACGCAGCGTGATCTGCAAATAGCCGGGCCATTCGCCTTCGCGGTAGCGTAATTCGGTCACATCATGCAGATCGCGCACGCCGTTCGAGCGCAGAAAACTTTTGATCGCGTCAAAATACATGATTGTGCCCACATAAGGCCCAAGCACAAAATCGACCTTCTGCGCGCCGGGATGCCCCGCTTGTTGCAGATAGCGCAGTCCCGCCACCTGATCCGGCAGACCAACATACGCCAGCCGTCCCGCAAAATCGGCCATATCCGGCAGCAGCGTATTCACCGGAACCGGCACATAGACGCTCTGACTCGCGGCGATAATGTCCTCGCGGGTGCGCGCGATGATGGGTTCCGCTTGCCAGGGCTGCGATTGCCCCTGC
>JAFGJA010000476.1 GCA_016929355.1 Anaerolineae bacterium
ACGGACTGGTTCCGCACGCAGGCGTATTATGATGGTGGCGGCTGGCGCGCGACGTGGCGCGGCGAGGGGGGCGGTGTGCTGCTCAATCAATGCCCACATAACCTCGATATTTACCAATGGCTGGTTGGGATGCCGCAGCGCGTGACCGGCCTCGCCTCACTCGGCAAATACCACGACATCGAAGTTGAGGACGAAGTAACCGCCATTTTCCAGCACGACAACGGCATGGTCGGGCATTTCATCACGACCACCGCCGAATCGCCGGGCACGAATCGGCTCGAAATTGTGGGCGAAAACGGCAAAGTGATCTACGAAGACGGGCAGCTTACCTTTTTCCGCAACCGGGAATCCATGCTCGAACACGTCCAGAAATCGCCGGACGCTTACGCGAAGGTCGAATATCACCGCGAAGATGTGCCGTATGATCGCCAGCCCGAAAAAGGCGCGCACGCCCGGATCACGGCGAATTTTGTGCAGGCGATTCACGGCGCAGCCGATCTGATCGCCCCGGCGGTTGATGGCTACAATTCGGTGGCGCTGGTCAGCGCGATCATGCTGTCGTCGTTTACCGGGCAGATGGTCACGTTTCCGTTTGATGAAGCGGCGTATGAAGCCAAGCTGCACGAATTGATCCAGACTTCGCGCTATGAAAAACCGGTGTTGAATGTAGCGGAGCGCCCGCTCAAGCCAACGTACCGGTAAGGTGGGCGTGCGCTATTTGCTGTTTACCTCCTCCCCCTGACCCCCGGTGGCGAGGGGGCTGGGGGGTGAGGTATGTACTATACGCCCTACCTGAATCATGTGGTTTCACGGTGAAATTTGCTAAAACATGCTCAATTGGAATGGTACATTGAGGATGTTTTGATGGTTAACGCCCCAACCTTGACAATAACTTTGCGCGCGAGTTTGATCGCGGCGCTGTTGTTCGCGTTCATCGTGACCGGACCACTCGCCGCGCAGGATAACACGCAAAACGCCGCGCCAACGCCGACCTATGATCCCACCGATCCCGACGCGGCTTTTCCAGTGGGTGAGGAATTGACCATCGCCGCGCTGCGTGAACTGGAAATCGAGGGCAGCGCTATTGTGTTCGAACAGCGCCTCGCCAATGGTCCCAGTTACGCGCAATATCTCGCCAGCTATATCTCCGAGGGCAACAAGATTTATGGTCTGCTCACCATCCCCTTTGGTGATGTGCCGGAGGGCGGTTTTAAGGCGATTGTCTTCAATCACGGCTACATCCCGCCCGAAACCTACGTCACGACTGAGCGCTATGTGGCCTATGTCGGCACGCTGGCGAGTCATGGGTTTGTCGTGTTCAAGATCGATATGCGCGGGCATGGCAATTCAGAAGGCGAGGCGCAGGGATCGTATTTCTCGCCGGGTTATACGATTGACGCGATTGCCGCGCTCAAAAGTTTGCAAAAGCTGGATATTGTCGATCCTGATGGCATTGGCATGTGGGGGCACAGCATGGCGGGCAATCTGGTGCTGCGCGCGATGCTGATCGAGCCGGACATCAAAGCGGGCGTGATCTGGGCCGGGGCGGTCTATAGTTACGATGATTTCACGACTTACCGCATTTCGGATGTATCGTTTGTGCGCGATGATAATGACGAGGCACAGACTGAACGGCGCAGGCGTTCGCGCGAAATCTTCGACACCTACGGCGAACCAAGTACGGCGAGTCCTTATTGGCAGGCCGTATCGCTGACCGCCAATATCGACTACCTGCAAAGCCCGGTGCAACTGCACCACGCGCTCGATGATACCGTGGTGAATATCGGCTATGCGAACGATCTCTCAACGGTGCTGCTCGCTCATGATAAACCCTTCGAACTGTACCAGTATGCAGGCGGCGGGCACAACATCGATTCGCCCTATTTCGAGGATGCCATACTGCGCACGATCACGTTTTTCCAGAAATATCTATAACAGGCGCGGGGGCGTATTCCCGCCAGGATTGGACATTTTAAAAACTTATGATTGGTGTTAAATCAAGCGCATCACGCTTGATGCTCTTACAAATTTTCACGTTTAGCGGCAATGCCCTGAGTAAACCCTATGTGAATCTGTATCTGGTGGCGCTCGGCGTATCTGCGAGCCAGTTGGGGATTATCCTGAGTATCGGCGCGCTGCTGGAAATGGCCGTGATTCCGGTGATGACCTCCGCCGCCGATCACCGGGGGAAACATCGTTTGCTCTATACCGGCTTTATCGGCACATTAGCGGTGGGGAATGTGCTGCTGGTGTCGTCGGATTGGTTCTGGTCGTTGGCGCTGGCTGCCGTGTTGATCGAGATGGCCTTTCGTCCAACAGCGTCGCTCGGTTTCCAACTCGTGATCACCCAGGTTCACAACGAAGGGCGCAACATTGCGGGCCGCATCCGGGGGATTTCCTCGCTAGGGTTTGGGCTGGCGAGTCTGGTGGCCGGGCCGTTGTTTGCGCTGGCGGGGTATACGGGGTTATTTCTCAGCGCGGTTGCCAGTTATCTCGGCGGGTTGGTGTTCCGCGATTCGCTGCCGGAGTCGATCAGCGATCCGGTGAATAGTGAGCCGGAAACCCAGACGCCGCCTGTGCCCCACAATCGCGGCTTTTACCTGTTGATGGTCAGCATGTTCTTTTTGATGATGGCGCACCGGGCCGGGTATGCATTCTGGTTTGTGCATTTCCAGCAAAATCTGGGTGTGTCTACCGGGGAGATTGGTCGTTTGGCGGCGCTGATGGCGCTGGTAGAAATTCCCTTTTTTGTGCTGCTCGATCCCCTGCTGACCCGGATCGATGTGCGGTTGGCGTTTATTCTGGGAGGGCTGGGGATGTCGGCGGTCTGGTTAGGCACAGGATTTTTGCCTTCGCGCGGGTGGATTTACCCGTTGTTGCTCTTGCGCGGTGGGGTATTCTCTGCGTTTTATCTGACTACCTTTCTGGTGATCGTGCAGATCAGCGCGCCGCAAAATGTCGCCACCAATCAAGCCCTGCTGCAAGGAACGATTCCGAGTCTGGCAACCGTGCTGACCAGTCCCTTGAGCGGTTGGTTGTACGATGTTGCCGGACCAAAGGCGCTCTACAGCGCGATCACGGTAGTGAGTCTGATTGGCATCGGGATCGTGATCGCGGGGTATCATCTGCTTAAGCCGGTTCCAGAGGCGGCTGTGTAGGGAGCGAATCCGGTGAGGTTCAACTTTGCTGATTAACTCCGGTGGAGAGGGGGAATCGGCGCGACCTGACTCCCCCTCTCCATCGCATGGAGAGGGGGCCGGGGGGTGAGGTAAACCATAAGCGCAGAGTATCCGGTTTGGCCCATCACCGCCACGCGGGTTAAGATAGAGCGCATCTCTAATATTTGCAGACATTTGTTAACCACACGAATAGGATAAACTATTATGATCACCTTGACTGCTGCCCAACTGATCGCCGGACAACCGAGCCGGGCAGGTTCTGCGCCGTTTCAGGGCGTGAATCCGCGCACGCGCACGCGACTCGACCCCGTATTTGTGAACGCCACTGCTGACGAAATTGACCGCGCCGTGATCGCAGCCCAGGCTGCGTATGAACAAACGCGCCGTTTTTCCGCGCACCGGATCGCGGATTTTCTGGATCGTGTCGCGGACGAGATCGAGGCGTTGGGCGATCAACTGCTCGAAGTGGCGGACACTGAAACCGGGTTGGGCATTCCGCGCCTGACCGGGGAACGCGGACGCACTACCGGGCAACTGCGCAAATTTGGCGCGCTGCTGCGTGAGGGTTCCTACGTGGATGCGATCATTGACCCCGCCCAACCGGATCGTAAACCCTTACCGCGCGTGGATATTCGCCGGATGTTGTTTCCCATCGGCCCGGTAGCGGTTTTTTCTGCCAGTAATTTCCCGTTTGCGTTTTCCGTCGCGGGTGGTGATACCGCGTCAGCGTTTGCGGCGGGCTGTCCGGTGGTGGTCAAAGCGCATCCGAGCCACCCCGCCACCTCGGAATTATTCGCGCACGCGGTCAATCGCGCCATCGAAGCGGCGGATTTCCCGGCGGGCTTTTTCTCGCTGGTGCAGGGCGATGCAATTGATGTCGGGCAAGCGCTGGTCAAGCAGCCCGGCATCATGGCGGTCGCCTTTACCGGATCGCTGCGCGGCGGGCGCGCGTTGTTCGACTCGGCGGCGCAGCGTCCTGTGCCGATCCCCGTCTATGCGGAAATGGGCAGCATCAATCCCCTGGTTGTGCTGCTGGACGCCTTAGCGCAGCGCGGCGATCAGATCGCGCAGGGGTTGGTGAACTCGGTCACGTTGGGCGCGGGGCAGTTTTGCACGAATCCCGGTTTGGTATTTCTGGTTGATGGCCTGCACACGGATGATTTTGTGCAGACCGTCACCGCAAAAATGGCTGAGGCTGTGCCGGGCGTGCTGCTCAATGCGAACGTCGAACGCGGGCTGGCGCTGGTCGTCGATCAAACGCTCGCGCAGCCGGACGTTGAACTGCTGACCGGCGGCGGAACGGTGGAAGGTGTGCCGTACTGCTACACCAATACCGTCATGCAAACGACTTCCGCCGCGTTTCGCGCGAATCCCGATTTGCAACATGAACATTTCGGCCCGGTGACGCTGATCGTGCGCTGCGCATCAGAAGCGGATTTGCTCACGACGCTGGACGTGTTGCAAGGCAATCTCACGGCGAGTCTGCACGCTACCGCCGGTGAAATCGACGCGGCTGCGCCCCTGCTGGATCGCCTGCGCGAAAAGGTCGGGCGCGTGATCTGGAACGATTTCCCGACGGGCGTTGAGGTTGGTCACGCGATGCAGCACGGCGGCCCCTATCCCGCGACGACTGCGCCGCATACGACCTCAGTCGGCATGACCGCGATCCGGCGCTTTTTGCGCCCGGTGGCGTTTCAGGATGTGCCCGATGCGCTGCTGCCCGATGCGCTCAAGGATGCGAATCCGTTGGGCATCTGGCGCACGGTGGATGATCAACTTACGCGCGCGCCGCTTGGGTGACGCGCATGTGTGTGTATTGTTGGTTTACCCCTCCCCCTAACCCCCTCCCCACCCTGTGGAGAGGGGGAATTGTTCCATAACCTGACTCCCCCTCTCCATGGCGTGGAGAGGGGGCCGGGGGGTGAGGTAAACACGTTACCACGATAATTTTTAGACTGTATTAGTGGGCTTCCAGGTTTTTGACTGTCATAACCGGACTGTTTCAACGTCCGGCGATAAGAATAGGGAATGTACATTATGGCGCAACTCATCCGTTTTTTTGTACCGGACGCAGGCATCCGTATCGGCCTGCGGCAAGATGATCAACTTCACGATGTCACGGAATATGCCGGTTCGATCAGCGCGTGGTTACGGCGCAGTGTGGGCCGCGTTCCCGCCGCCATCGACGATCTGATCGCGCACGCGGCGACGCTCACCACCGTATACGATCCGGCAGATTTGGGCGCGCCGGGTGAAATGGGCCTACACTGGCTGCCCCCGGTAGATACGCAGGAAGTATGGGCGGCGGGCGTGACCTATACACGCAGCCGCGAAGCCCGCCAGGAAGAAGCCATCGACGGCGGCGACATTTACGCGCGCGTCTATGAGGCGCAGCGTCCTGAACTGTTTTTTAAGTCGCCCGGCGCAAAAGTGATCGGCCCGTTGGGGCAGGTGGGTATTCGCTCCGATTCGGCCTGGAATGTGCCCGAACCGGAACTGGCGCTTGTCATGAATCCGGCGTTGGAAATGGTCGGGCTGACGGTGGGCAACGATGTCAGCAGCCGCGATATTGAAGGCGCGAATCCGCTCTATCTGCCGCAAGCCAAAGTCTATACGGCATCCTGCGCATTGGGGCCGGGGATCGTGTTAGGCGCGCTTGCCACATGGCCCGCCGCAACGATCACGCTCACCATCGAACGCGACCAGCAGGTCGCTTTTAGCGGGACGGTTCATACCGATCAGATTCACCGCCCCATGGCCGATCTCATCGCGTATCTGGGCCGCAGCAACACCTATCCTGATGGTGTCGTGCTGCTGACGGGTACGGGGATCGTGCCCCCTTCCGATTTCACGCTGGCGCGTGGCGATGTGACGCGCATCACGATTGAGGGCATCGGGGAATTGGTGAATACGGTCAAGGTAGTTTGATGATGCAGGGCAACGTGCCCCTCTAAATCCACCTCTCCCGCCAAGCCGGAGAGGTGGACTTGATCGCGTACTTGACTCCCCCTCTCTATCAAAATGGAGAGGGGGCTGGGGGGTGAGGCCGATTACTGCGCGCCGGTTGAATAGTCTTCAAACTCAAGCTCGACCTCGCCCAGTTGGATGATGTCAT
>JAFGJA010000051.1 GCA_016929355.1 Anaerolineae bacterium
GGCGCTTGATGACCGCCTTGATCACCCAACTGGACGCCGATTTTATGGACACTATCGCGTGGTCGCTGCCGGATGGTGATGAGGACGACACATTATCGGATGATGATCTGGATTTCGACGCAGCCGACGAGGAGGACGAGTCATGACAGAACAACCACTCACTGACAAGCCTGCGACCCATGATCGCGATCTGCTGCGCGATCTGAGCGAATTGATCGGCGTATCCGGCGAAGAAGACGCCGTGCGCGACTGGATCGCGTGTGAAATCCGCGAGTTGGTGGATGATCTGATCATCGATCCAGTAGGAAATTTGCTGGCGGTGCGGCGCGGCACAGGGGAATCTGACCTGCGCGTGAT
Organism: Anaerolineae bacterium; assembly: GCA_016929355.1. GTDB lineage: Bacteria > Chloroflexota > Anaerolineae > Aggregatilineales > Aggregatilineaceae > JAFGJA01. Next base: position 358 of record JAFGJA010000051.1, read on the forward strand.
GGCGGCGGCGCACATGGACGAAGTGGGCATGATCGTGACCGGCTTCGACAGCGACGGCACAATCCGGTTTAGCAATGTGGGCGGCTTGGATGCGCGCATTTTGCCAGGATCGCGCGTGCTGGTCGGGCCAGACCACATACCGGGCGTGATCCTCTGGCCGCCGATCCACGTCAACAAAAGTATGGATACAGTCCCGATTAGCAATTTGCGGATCGACATCGGATCACTCAGTAAAAATAACGCGCAAAATGGGATCGAACTCGGTGATCGGATCGCGTTTGACAGCCCATTTATCGAACTAGGGCCAACCGTGCGCGGCAAAGCATTGGATGATCGCGCGGGGTGCGCCTCGCTGATCAAGCTGATGCAGGCCGATCCGTTCCCGTTTGATCTGCATGTGGCCTTTACCGTGCAGGAGGAAGTCGGTTTGCGCGGGGCACAGGTGGCCGCGCAGCGCATCGCGCCGGATATGGCGTTTGTGCTGGAAACTACCGCCTGCCACGATCTGCCGCAAGACGAAAGCGAACCCGATCACACCACGATCACGCAGATGGGCGGCGGGCCGGTGATTACGGTCACGGACCGGACGACAGTCAGCGATCCGCGTTTAGTGCGGCATCTACTGCGCGTCGGAGATGCGGCGGGTATCCCGCACCAATTCCGTTCCCCGATGCACGCGGGCGGGACCGATGCCGGTACGATTCACCGCACACGCGGCGGTGTACCAAGCGTGACGGTGGCGAATCCGTGCCGCTATTTGCACGGGCCGAATCTGATCATGAGTCTGGAAGATTGGGCGAATCAGGCGCGGCTGTTGGATGCCGCCTGGCGTGCGCTGACGCCGGATGTGTTGAGCAGGTAAGCGCCTCATGAACCGGCGGCATTTTTTGCAGGGGATGTTAGCCGGGGCCGCAGGCTTAACGGTTCCCGGTTTGCGTCCCACACAGGCCCAATCCCGTCCGAATGTGTTATTTATTGCGGTGGACGATCTCAATACCTGGACCGGGTGTTTAGGCGGGCATCCTGACGCGCAAACGCCCAACCTGGACCGGCTGGCGGCGCGCGGGATGTTGTTCACGCACGCCTACTGCCCCGCGCCGATCTGCAATGCCTCGCGCACGGCGGTTCTGACCGGGTTACGCTCCTCCACCTCCGGCGTCTATTGGAACAGCGCCCAACGCCAACATTTCCGGCGTTTTCCGCAAACCGCCGAACATATCACGCTGCCGCAGCATTTCATGCAGCACGGCTACCGCACGCTGCGCGCGGGGAAAGTGTTCCATTACGACGATCCCGCCTCGTGGGATGAAGTCTACGACGCCGAACGCATCGCCGGGATCGATTCGTTTGACCGCGCACACCCCGCCCACAATGGCATTGCGGGCTTGCCGGAAGAATTGGATTGGGGACCGCTTGATCTGTCTGATGAAGACCTGACGGATTGGCAAGTCGTGAATTGGGCGGCGGAGCGATTGGATCGCGGATTCGACCAACCGTTTTTTATGGGCGTAGGGCTGTACCGGCCCCACTTGCCCTGGTTTGTCCCGCGCGCCTATTTCGAGCTGTTTCCGCCAGAGGCAGTCGCGCTGCCGGAAGTACTGCCTCATGATCGGGATGATGTGCCCGCAATTGCCGTTGATAATGTCTTTGAGCGGGCTAATACGCATCAGGTCATCGTAGAAGCGGGCGCATGGCACACCGCCGTTGCCGCGTATCTGGCATCCATCACATTTTTCGATGAACGGCTCGGTCAGTTACTCGCCGCATTGGATGCGAGCGCTTATGCGGATCACACCGTGATTGTACTGTGGAGCGATCATGGGTGGCATCTGGGCGAAAAACAATACTGGTCAAAGGATGTATTGTGGGAAGAAGCGCTGCATATCCCCCTGATCATCACCGCGCCAGAGTCGGCCAGCATCCCGGTAGCGCCGGGGAGTCAATGCGCGCGTGTAGTCAGTACGCTTGATCTGTATCCGACACTGGCGGAGGTCTGCGGCCTGCCGCCGCGCGGGGGCTTAGATGGCGTGAGTCTCGGCCCCCTGTTACAAAATCCCGATGCAGACTGGGATCGTCCGGCGATCTCCACGCGCGACTACATGAATCACTCGATCCGCACGGCACAGTGGCGCTACACGCGCTATGTCGATGATTCAGAGGAATTATATGATCACGTAACGGACCCGTTGGAATGGCATAATCTGGCGGGAGACAGCCAGTATGACGATGTAAAAGCAGCATTGGCGCGGTATTTGCCAGAGGTGAATTTGCCCTCCGTGCCAAAACCCGCCAATCAATCAGACGACTAGAGGAACTATGGACGCACTCATCAAGAAATTAGCTGAATGCTGGGGGCCGCCCGGCTTTGAACACCAGATTCGTGACCTGATTCGCGCAGAAGTCGAAGACATCGCCGATGACATTACGGTGGATGCGCTCGGCAATTTGATCTGCCGGATCGGGAATGGCGAAAAACGCATTATGACCGCCGCTCACATGGATGAGATCGGCTTGATCGTGGGCTACATTGACCGGCAGGGTTACGCGCGGTTTGCCTCGATTGGCGGGCTGTTCCCGGCGACACTGTTAGGCGCGCGCGTGCGCTTCGAAAACGGCGTGATCGGTACGATAGGCGTGGAACATCAATTTACCAAGCGGCGCGATCTGCCCGATCTGTCCGGCTTTTACATCGACTTCAGCGAAAGCACCAACGACGCAGGCGGTAACGAGAATGCGGCGGTGCGCGTCGGTGATCCGGCGGGCTTTGTGGGTGAGGTGATCCGGCGCGGGGATCGTGTGATTGGCAAGAGTCTGGATGATCGCGGCGGCTGCGCGATCCAGATCGCAGCGATGCGGCGCGTCAAGGAACAGGGCACGCCCCACAGCGTCTATTTTGTGTTCACCGTGCAAGAGGAAGTCGGCGTGCGCGGCGCGGCTCCGGCGGCGTTTGGCATCGAACCCGATCTGATGCTGGCAATTGACTGTACGCCGACGGGCGATGTGCCCAACTGTAAGCCGATGGCGGTCACGCTGGGCGGCGGCGCAGCGATCAAGACGCGCGATACCGGGCTGATCGTGCCGCCTGCCGTGCGCGATCTGCTGATCCAGCGTGCGGAAGCAGCCGGAATTCCCTACCAGTTGGAAGTGCTGGAACTTGGCAGCACCGACGCGCGCGCCGTACAGAATGTGCTAACAGGCGTCCCCGCCGGTGCGATTTCGTATCCGGTGCGTTACGTTCACACGCGCAGCGAAACCGCCGATATAAACGATATGCAAGCAGTGGTTGATCTGCTGGTGGCGGTGGTCACGCAGGAGATCGTGTTATGAGTGCATAAAGCGATTTTACGCCTAAACCCATCAGTGCGACATCGGTTACGCCGACGGGATTTTACCCACACTGGCCCCGTACCGGAAAACCCGGTTCCTAACGGGGCGCGGGCAGGCTGATTCGGTTTCATGCCGCACATGGGGCGGAGCAAGCCCCTCCCCGACCAGAACTAACAAAACGCTCCCATTGCTGTTACCGGGAGCGTTTGTTTTTGGGTTGCAGTCGTTCGCGCATTACATCACCAACGCCGCCGCCAACACCGGATCACGATTCGAGAAATAGTCAGTGGATGATAACGCAATTGGAATATGCGGTTCGATCCAAGGGCGACGATCATCGGGTGTGCCGTTCTGCCAGTAAAACCGGCTGATATGCGCTGTATACCCGCCATGCGGCAGCGTGACCGGTTCAGGATCGCCGAAACAATGCGGGCGTCCGCCGGTGGGTTCCCCCACAAAGATCACATCCGCGTGCGTCTCCAATTCCGCCGCAAAATTCACCGCCGCGCCAAACGTCTTGCGTCCAATCAAGGCGAAAAATCTGTCGGAGTGTTTGATCGTTGGATGCGTCGTTAGCAAGTCCAAAAGCGGCGCGTAGGTTGTATGATCGCCGCCGTTGTTGTGGCGCAGATCGATCATGATCCGGTTGGGTGTGTGGCGTTCGACGACAGCGCGCAAACTATCGGCAAATTCGGCCAGGGTTGCGCCGGTTTGCGTGGTTTCCCAAACGCGATTGTATTGGATATACAGCGTATCCGAAAACGACAGGTGCATAAACCAAAAAGCTTCGGTGCTGCGTCGCAAGTACATCAAATCGGGACCGGACGGCAAACCAATAGTCGCGCCGGTGGGCGGCATCACATGATCCGCAAGCGATACCGGCTCAAACAAAAGGCGGCGCTGGACCGGAGCTTGCCGCGCCGGACCGGGCATCTCAAACGTGAACGCCGCCGCACCAGCCCTATCAGGGATAAAACCGCCCGCTTCGAGCATCTCGGCGTGGGTCAGAACAAAGGGCAGCAACCAACGCTGCGTCATTTCATTATCATGGGCAATACCGGGCAGCAGATGCGCCGCCACGCGCGTTAGCCCTGTCTCACCGATCTGGATCAAACGCCCGCCAATCACATCACGATACGGTTCCGCCGCAGCCACCGCGTAGATGCCGTCGCTGAAGCAGTAGCAGCGCAGAGGATAAAAGGATGAAGCCAGCGTGAACGGCGCAAAATAGCTATGTCCATCGCGCAGCAGCGCCACCAACCGCGCGAACGCCATCACCACCTGATTGTGCGACAGCGCAGTGATGCTGATAGTGGTCTGGTTCACCATCTGCTTGAAGTGCGCTTCCGGCGTGAGATAAAACGGATGGGGATGAATGCGGTAAATTGCGTCAACTAGAAAGGTCAAATTCGCGCGCCAGGCTGCGGAATCAAGCTGGGGATCAGTTACCATTAAGCCACCTCATCAACGTCGAATCACAAATGCCCCACCCATCATACCATTGGGCGAGGCATTTGTGTTAGGAAATTGGGCGGAATTTACGCTTATCGCAATTCCAACGATTTGCTCTCGATGATCGGCAGCGCATACGCGAGAAAATCATCCACCGCCATTGCGCCGAGGTCTTCGCCGGAACGCAAGCGCACACTCACCGCGCCCGATTCCGCGTCCCGATCTCCGGCCACCAGCATCCAGGGGATTTTTTGCGCGGTTGCCAGCCGAATCTTGTTGCCCATCCGGTTATTCGAATTATCCACTTCGACGCGAATCCCGCGCGCTTTAAGTTTAGCGGCCACTTCCTGCACATAGTCCACATGCCGGTCGGCAATCGGGATCATGACCGCCTGTACCGGCGATAACCACGCCGGAAATGCCCCCGCGTAATGCTCGATCATCACCGCGACAAAGCGCTCCAGGCTGCCATACAGCGCGCGGTGGATCATGATCGGCTGGTGGCGTTCGTTATCGTCCCCGATATATTCGAGTTCGAAGCGTTCCGGCAGGTTATAGTCCACCTGGATCGTACTGATCTGCCATTCGCGTTTGAGCGCATCGCGGATCACAAAGTCCAGCTTGGGACCGTAAAAGGCCGCTTCACCCTCTTCCACCGTGAAGTTCAGATTTTTCTTCTCGGCGGCGGCAATGATCGCGTTGGCCGCGCGTTCCCAGTTTTCGTCCGCGCCGACGTACTTGTCACTTTCGGGATCGCGGACACCCACGCGCGCGCGGTAATCCGTCAGGCCCAGACCGTTGAGAATGAATTCGACCAGTTCGATCACCTTGATAAATTCGTCTTCCAACTGATCCGGCGTGCAAAAGATATGCGCATCATCCTGCGTGAAGCCGCGTACACGGGTCAAACCGTGCAGTTCGCCCGATTTCTCATAGCGATACACCGTGCCAAATTCCGCATAACGCACCGGTAGATCGCGGTAGGAGCGCAAATCATCCTTGAAAATGTGGATGTGATGCGGGCAGTTCATCGGCTTGAGCATGAAGTAATCGCCCTCGAC
>JAFGJA010000006.1 GCA_016929355.1 Anaerolineae bacterium
CGAGCAATTTCCCCAGTGGTTCCGCGAGGCGGCGTTGGCGTTCATATTTTAAACCGTGCAAAGCTTCCCGCACCGCGCCCTCAAAACTGGCCCGCACTTGTATCCCCTCCAATTCCGGCACATAACGCTCACGCGCCGGTTTGAGCGCGGCGATACAGCGTTCACATAAAAAACTCCCAACACGTTCGCAGCCTACACAGACCGGCGGAAACACTAAATCCAGCGCGGTTGTGAATACCTGTCGTGCCAGGAGTTGCCAGCGATCTTCAAATGATAAACGGCCTGGGGATGGCATTGGTCCCCCTTTGCCGTGTTGTATGTGCAAAGGAATATCCTGTCTTAAACAGACCCAAAAACACCCGATTCCATCAAAATAATCACGGCTGGCCCCATGAGGGAAATCCAGATGGAGGGGAAAATCAACAACACCATCGGGATCATCATCTTAACCGGGGCCTGCTGTGCTTTTTCCTGCGCACGCTGCCGACGTTTCACCCGCATTTGATCGGATTGGATACGTAGGATTTTGGCGACACTTACACCCAACTGCTCGGCCTGGATGAGCGCCGCGACAAAACTGGTCACGTCGGACACATCCATCCGGTTGGACATATCGCGCAGCGCTTCACCACGCCGTTTGCCAAGCTGGATTTCTTGCAACACACGACCAAACGCAATCGCCAGATCGTCATCCCACTTCTCATAGACTTTACCCATCGCCTGCTCAAACCCCAACCCGGCTTCCACACAGATGGTCAACAGGTCGAGTGCATCGGGTAGCGATTTGGTAATCGAATCCTGACGACGCGCAATCTGGCTTTTTAGCTGCATGAAAGGCAGGTAGTAACCGAGCAAAGCGCCGCCAATCGTTCCCATCATACCTTTCACAATGCCTTGCGGCGCAACGATCATCAACAGCACAAACGCGCCAATGCCCATGATCAACGTTAACGCGATGCGCTGGCCGAAAAACTGCACCGGGTCCATCGATTGTGATTTACCCGCCAGTTCAATCTGATGCCGGATTTCGTCGATCTGATTTTCAGGGGTGAAGCGGGTGGCAAAGCGCGCTAACGCTTTATACATCGGGATGATAACACGCTCCCGCGTACCAATCGACAACTCAACTTCTTCCAACGAAGTCGGCAGCTCCCGATCCGCAAATTCGGCCAGACGTTTTTCCAGGGGATCATCGCCCTTATCCCCCTGCATCCCGACAACAATGAGGCCGCCTAGCAATAACACACCCATCACAATCAACCCTAAAATAGCCATTGACATAGTTATTGCTCCTGCTCAGTATTCAATATTGACGATTTTCTGGATCGCTGCGGCCCCGGTTGCAATCAGGCCCAACCCGCAGCCAATCATCGGCCAACCGCACATCCGGTTCTTGATCATCAAGCCCATGTAGCTCGGACTCACCAGATAAAGAAACATGGTCAGGATAATGGGCAGCATGGAGATAACCCAACCCGTCATACGCCCCTGCGATGTCAACACCCGAATCTCACCCTTTAGTTTGATCCGGTCACGGATGGTATGAGCAATCGAGTCGAGGATTTCGGCCAAGTTACCACCAACTTCGCGCTGAATGTTGACCGCCGTGTTAACCAGATCGAGGTCTTCACTGGGCATTCGGGCCAGCAAATGGTCAAGGGCGTCTTCCATCGGGATACCCAATTGGTTTTCCTGTACCACGCGGCGAAATTCGGTTGCCGTTGGTTCGGGCGATTCCTTCGCAATGGCTTCCATTGACTGCATGACCGAGTAACCGGAACGGAGCGCGTTCACCCACAGCGAAAGCGTATCGGGAAGTTGGCCTTCAAATTTGCGCAACCGGGATGTTTGCTGCTGAGAAACATAAAAACGTGGGAAGAAGAACCCGGCGATCCCTAACACGCCACCGGTGATCGGACTGCTAAACAGGGCTGTCCCGATCAGGAATGATCCGGCCATCGAAATGCCATGCAGCGCGGCGTATTCGGCAACGGTTAATTTCAGATCGGCGCGCGCGAGTTGAACACGCCATTTTTGCGCAAAGCCAGTATCAGATAACGCCGCATCAAGGCGGCGGGTGATCAGGCTTTGTTGTTCTTCATAGTTAATATTTTCTTCACTTGCAAAGTCGGCTAACAGACTGCCATATTCGGAAGTGTAGCGCCCCAAGCGTTCTTCGATGTCTTCCTGGCGTTGGCGTCGCATACTGACGATCCCAAAGCCTAACACCATTAACGCGAGCAAGCCACCACCGATGATAATGGGAAGCGACATAACGGGCCTCCTCGACCTAAATTCCTGATGTCTTGGAATCTATTTTACACTAAAAAAGCAATGCCGGGCACAAGTGCCCGGTTTGTTTCAATGTTATAACATCGGCACTCGGTTGGCTTAGTAGCGCGACATGCCGATACCAAAAACCGAGGGTGGCAGGTGGATACCGGCGTCCTCGATCTTTTCGATGAATTTGGGACGCAACCCGGTAGGCCGGATGCGGCCAATCACCTTACCGGCTTCAATACCGGTCTGCTCGAACTCGAAGATGTCCGACATCGTGATGATGTCACCTTCCATCCCCTGGATTTCCGTGACTTTCACAATGCGGCGCGATCCGTCCCGCAGTCGTTCCTGATGCACGATCATGTCGATAGCCGACGCGACCTGTTCGCGGATCGCACGCACAGGCAAATCCATACCGGCCATCAAGCACATTACTTCCAGCCGCGAGAGTGTATCACGTGGGCTGTTCGAGTGGGCTGTCGTCAGCGATCCTTCGTGACCGGTGTTCATCGCCTGGAGCATGTCGAGCGCTTCGCCCGAACGACACTCCCCGACCACGATCCGGTCAGGCCGCATACGCAAGCTGTTCACCACAAGGTCCTGAATGGTAATCGCGCCCCGTCCTTCGATGTTGGGCGGGCGACTTTCGAGCGTAACTACGTGTTCCTGCCGAAGCTGAAGCTCGGCAGCGTTCTCAATCGTAACGATGCGTTCATCGTTCGGGATGAAACCCGACAGCACATTGAGCAGCGTTGTTTTGCCCGACCCCGTACCGCCGGATACGATGATGTTCAGTTTACCGATTACACAGGCGCGCAGAAATTCAGCGATTTCCGGCGTAATCGAGCCAAACCGGATCAAGTCCTCAACGGTCAGCGGCTTTTTAGAGAATTTACGAATGGTGATCGTGGGGCCGCACAGCGCAATGGGGCGGATCACGGCGTTCACACGCGAACCATCAGGCAAACGCGCGTCTACTGTGGGCGAGCTTTCGTCAATACGACGACCAAGCGGAGCCACAATCCGATCCAGCACGCGCAAAACGTGGTCGTCATCCTCAAAAGTGACATTGGAACGCAGCAAGTTACCCTTGCGCTCGACATAGACATTCTTGGGGCCATTGACCATGATCTCAGTCACCGAGTCATCGGCCAACAAGGGTTCAAGTGGCCCAAAGCCCAGAATCTCAGCGACAATCGCCTCAAACAAGCGTTGGCGTTCGGCGCGGCCTAAAACAATGCTTTCTTCGGCCAGGATCGCCGTAAAAAGTTCCTCAATGGTGGTCCGGACTTCCGGCGCGTGGGGGTCCAACCCCGCATCCAATTCGGCCATCAATTTGTTCTGGACCCGGACCTTCAAATCATGGTAGCTACCACCGCCCCCTTCCGGCGCAGTGGGGGTGCTGGCCTTGGGAACTTTGGTGCGGCGATTGGGGTCGGTCAATTTTGATGATGTCTGTTCGGGTTTTTCCGGCCCCTGCCCACCCCGTTCAATGCGTCTTAAAAGCGACATGCTTTATCTCCTGAAACTCACTCGTATTGATACGATAAAACTCGACCCAACTATCGTTAAAGTAGCTAACCGAATAAGGCTCTGAGTCCGCTCCGGCCTTGCTCGGTGGTGTTTTCGACCTCATCTGCCGATAGTCCTTCAACCTCGCGGCGAAGAGCGAGGGCAAGATTGAGGAGATCGCGCCCTGGTGAGTTTTTCGTGTCTTTCGCCACCAACGGCACGCCTTGATTGACTGCTGTCAGGATCGCGCGTTCACCGAGCGGGATTTCCGCCAAAACCGGCTGCTTGAGCGCATTAACAATCGAGGCAGTGGGCACAGTCCCACGTCCCTTGTCGCGCTCGCCAACCACACGATTCAGCACAAACAGGACTTTCTCTTTCAAGTCCGCCGGTTCTTCCATATATTCCAAAATATCAAGAATCTTGCGGGTATTGCGGATCGCCGGAATGGTCGGCGTAGCAACTAACAAAATCCGTTCAGCGACATCGAATAGTTTCAGTGTCAGATCGTCGTACAGCGTGGGCATATCAACGATCACGAAGTCATACGAGCCAGCCACCAAATTGATCAATTCCTTAACATCTTCGGGGGCAATATCATAGGCTTGTTCAGGGTGAGGCGGCGCGACTAACACTTTAAGGCCGCTGCCGTGAGTTACAAGAACACTGTTCAACATTTCCTGATCGACATCACTCACGACTTTTGTTAAGTCTGAAATGTTGGACTGCGCCTGTAGATTCAAAAAGGTGTCTACATCGCCAAACTGCAAGTTGCAATCCATCAGCAACACGCGCGTATCCTGGCTCATCAGGGCAGATGCCAGGTTTGTCGCAATAGTGGTGACACCGGCTCCGGCCTGGGGGCTGTAGACGACAATCACATGACCAGCACCGGCTGCGGATAAACCAACTTCCTGACGAATATCAGCTACTGCCGCGCGTGCTGTATTAGCAGCCGGCATCGCGCTCATTTGCGCCATCTGCTGCCGGATCGGAGCATTGCGATCATACACGCGGCGAATCGTTTGATAGAGTTCATCGCTCGACACGGGCTTGGTCAAGAAATCACGCGCTCCGGCCAACATCGCTTGCCGCAAATACCCCGGCTCGCTTTGCACGGACATGATCACCACGGCGGCTGTTCGAACTTTCTCGCTGATGCCTTTGGTGGCGGTGATCCCGTCCATATCAGGCATGTTGATGTCCATCAAAACCACATCGGGTTTATGTTTGATAGCGAGTTCGATAGCCTCGCGCCCTGTACCGGCCCCTGATCCCCCGACGACTTCGATGTCCGATTCAAACGCCAACAGCTTACGCAAGTTTTCGCGCGTGTCGGGGATGTCATCCACGATCAGGACTCTGATAATTTCTTCGCCACTCATACGCCTCTACCCTTTTTACTACTACATTAACTCATACCAACGTGATTCTCAGTGTGTTTTATTAATCCAGTGAGGCTCCTAAGAAATCAAACAAAGCGTCCACGTCAAACCGGCGCACACTGGTGATCGGCGGTTCGAGTGCAAACTCAAGCGCGTCGGGCGGGGGCACATTGTATGTGCTGATCATATAGTCAAGTGAAACCGGCACTGTTTCAACTTCGGTGGGGTCCCCGGCCTGCCGTAAAGCCAGTGTGATCGGAATCTGGGAATCAATGGCCCAAACCAGGACTAACGCTTCCTGCGGACTCACTGCCAAAGTCATAATGTAGGGCGCAAACGGAGTTGCGGTAGCAGGCAGTGCTTGCTGTTGTTGCTGTTGTTCGCCTTCACCGGGGGCCGTGGTGGGTTCAATTGCTGAGGTAGGGGTTGCACCAATAAATGCGCCGCCAGCCGGGAAGTCGCCCACATGAATGACCCAGGCGTTAGTCACCGTGCGTTGGGTGACCAAACGCGGACGTTGTGACTCTTCACTTGGCCCAATCAACACCCCTTCGGGTGATAATGTACTGGCTTCAGTACGCCCTTGACTCGGCGCACCAATACTCAATTCACCAGTTTCCAGGCGCGTAATCAGCGACACGTTATTGGGCATTCGGGTCTGGAATGTAGGATCAACATCCACAAACAGGAAGGACAAAATAACATCCACATAATCACCATCTTGAATACCATAAGCGACCTGGCCGATGCCCGATATATCGAGCGGAATCGCAATAGCGACTGTACCAGGCGGCTGGCTATTCATAATCGCGGCGGCATCAGAACCAACGGCTGAAATTTCGGCTAAATCCGGGACAACATGACGCACCAGGATCGGCGCACCGCGCGGAATATCCGTGCGAGTATAGAGGCCCACGACTTCGCCTTGCAGCAGTTGATCGGCGTAGAAGAAGTTACCTTCTTCCGGCAGCGCATTGACGGGCCATTCCGCAATACCCACCCCATTTTCTGGAATTTTGATACCGCGCGGCAGGTCTTGCACAGCCACCACAATTTGCTCAGTTTGAATTAAGGGCGTGGGGGTTGGCTGATCAGGGGCAACCACCGTTGTATCTTCGTCGGCAGGGGTATCTTCACCACCGCTCATCATAAAGAACACAACGGCAGCAATGCCTAACAAGGCAATAAGCCCAATTAAAATAACGACACCACGTTTCATAAGATTTCCTCCCACGAGGTTCGTGTTGGATTTGCAAAAAAGCACCAGCAGTTACCTGCTGATGGGTATATCCTGTACCTAGTGTAGTCTGATGTGAAAAATTAGCAAACAGGCAAACGGTCCTAATCCCGTTAGAAAAATGCAACGGATCATCACCTTACTCGATGGCGGGCAGCCGCACATTAAATTGGTTCAGCGTTTCATCGATAGGCACATATTCCAGCGTGCCCCCGACCAATTCGATGCGTTTTTTCAGGGTGTCAAAGCCGACGCTTTCTTCGTTATTGTCAGGATTATCTAAAAGGGAAGCATCAAATTGCTGCCCGTCATGCTCAATCGCGGCCTTAATCCATTCTGGTCCGACATCAAGGACAATGCTGATGGATTTGGCTCCCAGATTATCGCGTGCATTACCCATAATCGTCTGGATCGAGCGGAACATCATCACTTCAATATGCGGGGTCAACCGCCGCTCATCGCCCAAAATATTCAATTGCGACTGAATATCCGTTTTTTCCTGGTACGCTTCCACATACCGGCGAATGGTGGGCACCAGCCCCAGATCATCCAGCATCATGGGCCGCAGATCAAAGATGAAATCGCGCACCTTTTGAAAGGTGGAACTGGCCGCAGTTTTCAGGTTATTCAGCTCTTCGCCGGCGCGATCTGGATTGCGATCAAAAAGGCGTTGGCAAATTTCAGCCTGCAAAATGAAGTTAGTCAGCGATTGGGCCGGACCGTCATGCATCTGGCGCGCTAACCGGCGGCGTTCGTCTTCTTGCGCTTCCACCATCGTCACAATCGCCTGGGTCGAAATGTTGCCACCACCCCAACTCGCGGAGTCCGATGTGTGATCGCCCAGCATACTGACGGAAGGCATGGCGATACTCTCTGCGCCAAGAAATTGACCCGCCACACCCCCGGTGATCTCTAACAAACGGCCTAACAGGTGTTCGATAGATTGCAATTCTTCTTGAATACCCCTGGCTTTTTCAAGCTGACCCTGCATGGTCAACAAGCGCGTTTTGGCATCCAGGGCGTCTTCGTAGGCCGATTTAATATCAGCACGCGGCACGGTATCAAAACTGCTTTCAACCCGACTCAAGCGCGCACTAATCGCCACATTGCGATCCCGCATTCGGCTGACTTCAAGCTGCGTTTGTTCGATTAACTGTTTATTTTCTCTTACCCGCGCCTGAACTTTTTCGTATTCGGTTTGAAATTCGGCTACGATCTCTTCTTTTAGCGTAGTGGAACTATGGGCCATGTGCTGGTTCCTCGCGTTGTGCTGGTTACTTACAGTATACAATTAATGATGGCGCATCAGATCATTTTGATCGTCATCATCAGGCCGGACCCACCCACGCCTTAACGCATAGACGGCAGCCTGAGTGCGATCACGCACGTCCAATTTTTTCAGGATCGATGTCATATGATTTTTAACGGTTTGGTGGCTGATACCCAAAATTTGCGCAATTTCCTTATTGCTTTTGCCTTGAGTCACAAACTGCAAAATTTCCATTTCACGGCTGCTCAAGGGCACAAAATGTTCATTGGGATCAACCATATAGGGGCCAGTTGCTTTTTCGACACCGGCATCTAACCAATTTTTCAAACCGTCCGCGTCAAATACTTCATCATCGACAACAAACAGCCCGTTTGCCACTTTGCGCACGATGTCAACCAGGATGTCTGGTTGTACATCTTTGGGGCAGTAAGCTGATCCGCCAGAACGCATGGCGTGCAATACCTGTTCAACATCATGATAAGCCGTTAACAAGATAATGGCTGTATCAATATGATCAGACTTTAACCGACTTGTCACTTGTAAGCCATTAATACCGGGCAAGTTAATATCGAGCAGTAAAACATCCGGTTTGAGCGCGTGCACTAACCGCAGCGCATCTTCCCCCGAGCCCCCTTCCCCGACAACGTTAATATCGTCGTGAGTTGAGAAGACATTGATCAAGCCCTGGCGAAATACCGGGTGATCGTCCACCACCAACAACGTGATCACCTGCCGGGCACCTTGCGGCTGATTGTTATTCATAGTCAAAATCGCCACCTTAGTTCATACCAAAATTGAAAAGCCCGGAAACTTATTCCCCACACGCCTATTTAAGAATACCATAGGACCGAATCACGGAGCAAGCAACCGTAAGTTAGAGTTGAGTCAGTATAGACATTATACGAGTAAAGTAAAATTCGCGTCCCCCAAACTATAGGTTAATTGCAGTCAGTTGACCAGTTCATCTCGTAAATCATCATATTTGCACCGCCTGCCTCGGCTGCATAAGGTGATTCGGTCTGAAAGATGGGTGTCAGGCCGAGGCGGGGATCATCCGCTTCAGCAGGCCGTTGATCGGGAAACACCATCAGGTAACGGACCGCGCGCGCGCACATCATCTGCATCAGGGCCGCGTGATCATCGATGACCGGGACAACATCCGGGCTGACCAGTCCGGCCAGGTCGAAGATCGGACGCGGCGCATAATAGCCCACGGCCCCTATATCATGTACTGCCAGCAGATCGTCGGGATCGAGATGTTGATCGATCCATTGTGCGGTTTCGACCATCTCCGTATTAATGATCCGCACGTCGCGCGCGTAAGCCTGCGCGCCCAACACCCAGAATCCCGGTGTGATCAACACGGCGGATAGCGCCAGAGTCCGGCTCGCCACGCGCCCCGCCGGGGAACGTCGTCCCGCGCGCATAATACCCAATGTGCCGCCGACTCCATAGAGCAGCAGAGGCGGCAAAATCGGGATGACATAGCGCCCATGTTGGTAATTGGCCGGGAGCCGGATCGCGTAAGCGGATAACAGCATCACCGCCCATACGAGCGGCAGCCAATAGATGATCTGATGGCGATTATGCCGCACACGCTGGATCACATCGTATATACCATAGATCACGCCCGGCAGCAGCGCGATCAACCCACTGGCAAGCAAGG
The DNA here is from genome assembly GCA_016929355.1 of Anaerolineae bacterium. Taxonomy (GTDB): domain Bacteria; phylum Chloroflexota; class Anaerolineae; order Aggregatilineales; family Aggregatilineaceae; genus JAFGJA01. The sequence goes on from JAFGJA010000006.1 coordinate 9,351, forward strand.
GCAGCAGCAAACGCCCGTATCGTTCCAGCAATGACCATTGTGCGCGTACATACGCATATTCAGCCTGTTTCGCCCGTGAGGTATCCGGCAGCAACGTGCCACTGACATCGTAATTCAGCGCCAGATAGGGAGCCACACCTAAGACCCATGCGCTTATTACACCGCCCGCCCAGGCTAAATATAACGGTAAAATTGCTGACCACTGCGCGCGATTCGTTCCCCATAAGCTAGCAACCAGGACAAACAGCCCGGTCAAGCCAACGAGTCCAATGCCTTCGGGCCGGGTGAGCGTCAGCGCCGCACCGACTAAACCTAATATGAATCCCTGTTGAAATAGTTTTTTGAGATTCTGTTTTTCTTTTGCTTTTAACTCGTTTTTCTCTGTGTCCTCTGTGTCTCTGTGGTGAATATTAGCCAGTAAAGGGTTTTGCCAACCGAGCCACACCACAACCAGACTCAGCGTGCAAAACAGCATCGTTTCCATGCCGGACGCCGCCGCCCAGATCAGATGCCATGACGCGACCATGACCAATCCCGACCAGAGGCCCGCGTGTGGCAAATCAGGGAACAGCCGCGCGCCAACCCGCCGCCCGATCCAACCCGCACCCGCCAACGCGATCACACTGAGCGCAAAGGTCCACACAAAAAACGGGATGTGCAGCAGATAACCAACTGAGAGCAGCAGCGTATAGAGCGGCGCAGTCGAGGCCACGCTGGTTTGCCCCGGCACAAACGC
>JAFGJA010000477.1 GCA_016929355.1 Anaerolineae bacterium
GCCATACATCCAGCTTGGCGAAAATGGCGATAGTGGCAAGCCGCGCCGGGTCTCGCTGCCCAAAACCATGCAGCCCGACGATGTGACGCTGAAAACGGCACTGGAGTTACTCCAACTGCCGCGTAATTTGGGCGAACACCCTGAAACGGGCAAAAAGATCGAAGCGGGAATCGGGCGCTTCGGACCATTCGTGCGACACAATGGCGAATACCGCTCCTTGACCAAAAATGATAACGTGCTAACCATCGATCACGCCCGCGCGCTTGAACTGCTAGCTCAGGAAAAGGGCAAACGCCAGCACGCCAAAGCGGTGCGCGAATTGGGTAAGCACCCCACTGATGGTGAACCAGTAGCGATCTACGAGGGGCGCTATGGGCCATATGTCAAACACGGCAAAATCAATGCTTCGCTCCCGAAAGATGTCTCCATTGAAGCGTTGACAATGGCCGAAGCGGTTGAACTGCTTGAGAAGAAAAAAGCGCAGCCAAAAAAGAAACGCACACGCAAGAAAAAAGCATAGCTGTCATTGTTCAGTTCCCCTGAACATACTCCAAAATACAGCACAGTAACCTGGATAGGGTTGGCAAAACCAACCCCCAACCCTATCTTTTGACAGGTGATCACCTGTACATCGCCTGCTATAATGCGACCATATTCAAGAAATACAGGAAGGTGGTCAACATGTTTGCACCAGGCAACCTCAAATACGAAGAAATGCGCGCTCAGGAAATAGTGAACACACTCACCGACCGTAAAAAAGCGGCGATCCTGTTCGCATCAGCGCGTTCACAAAATAAACATGTTCATGCTCAGGCCGATGTGAACGAGCGATCAGTGAACAATGGCGGCGCAATTTCCCGGCTCTTCAAAGCCTTGAAGCCGAACCGTGCCGCAGTTGCGAATGATACAGCGCAGAATCCCTGCTAATCGAACGCGTGTATTGCGGCTGTTAACTGAGCAGGTCACGGATTGAGATTCTGACCTGAAAGACAATCCACTCCATCAATACCCATCGGAGTTAACCAAGAAGACCCATGAGCAGAAATTGCTGGTGGGTCTTTGCGTTTGTGCTTGACAAATGATCGGTTTTGATGTTTAATGTAATCGATTACATTTTATGATTAGGATGCTAAAGAAAGCTTGTTTTTATGTCTGTCAAGATGGAAGATGTTGCTCGTGCCGCCGGTGTTTCAACTGCTACTGTGTCCCGCGTGCTGAATAATCCCGATCTGGTCAGCGACGATACCAAACAACGAGTCATGGATGCCATCCAACAGCTTGATTACAAAATCAATTTAGCCGCCCGCAGCCTCCGTACCAACCAGACCCGCACGATTGCCATTGTCATTCCGACGATCTCCGAACCGGTCATGAATGAACTGGTGGAAGCGGTGGAAGATGTCGCGGTTCAGGAAAATTACACGCTCCTGTTGTGCAGCACACGCGGCAACCCCGAACGTGAACAAGCCTATATCCGATTACTCACCCAGCAGACCATCGCGGACGGGGTGTTATATCTTTCGCCACGCGCCGCGCCGGATGTAGTGCGCCAACTGCTCGACGGTCCCGCGCCGGTTATTTTGTGTAATTACAGCCTGGATGATACCGCTACGCCCAGTGTCATGATGGATCATGTCAGTTCGATTCAGCAAACAACCGCCTATCTGCTGTCTCTCGGACACCGCCAGGTCGCGCTGTTGAATTTATCCGCGCCCCACTACTACCCGGCCCGGATGCGGCATCAGGGATTTGAAAATGCGTTTGCCGAAATTGGCCTGACACCTGATCCCATTCTGATCAAAGAATTGGATCAGCCAACCTACGAGCATGACGAGTGGCAGGACACCATCCATCAGTTATTCGATCTGCCCGATCCGCCCACCGCCATTGTCGCATTTAATGACATGGTGGCGCTGCAAGTATATGCCGTTTGCCGCCAGCGCGGACTGCGTATTCCCGATGATATATCCGTGACGGGCTGCGATGATATTCTCTCAGCCTCGCATGTTGAACCGGCACTGACCACCGTCCGCATTCCGGCGCGGGAGCAAGGCCGGATCGCCATGCAGTATTTGCTCAAGATGATCACCCAACCCGAAGCCAGTATTAACTCACTCACGCTGATTCCTGTCGAATTGGTGACACGCGAATCATGTACGGTCCCGGCTGGCTAATTTCTAAAAAAGGACATTTTTATGGCAAACATTCAACACTTATTTGATATAGCTGGACAAACGGCAGTTGTGACCGGCGGCGCGGGGGTCTTATGCACGGAAATTGTCCGTATGCTGGCGGCGCATGGCATCAAGGTTGCCATTCTCGATCTGGCTGGAGATCGTGCGCAAGCGCTCGCCGACGAACTCAACGCCGCATACGCCCCAGACGCAGACTCCCCCTGCGCGATTGGCATTGCGACAAACGTCCTCCAACGAGCATCTATCGAAGCGGCAGCCGAACAAATCAATGCCACCTTTGGCCCGGTAGATATTCTGATCAACGGTGCGGGCGGTAATAAAGCCGATGCGACGACAAGTGCCGAACTGCCGTTTTTCGATGTGCCACCGGACGCGGCACAGTGGGTCTTTAACCTCAACTTCATCGGTACGCTGTTACCAACCCAGGTCTTCGGCAAAGCAATGGCCGAACGTGGGCAGGGCGTGATCCTCAACATTTCGTCGATGAGCGCGTTTCGTGCCCTGACGCGCATTCCCGCTTACAGCGCCGCCAAAGCCGCAATCAGCAATTTTACACAGTGGCTCGCCGTCCACATGGCGCAGGAATACACGCCCAATATCCGCGTGAACGCGCTCGCGCCGGGCTTTTTCCAGACCGAACAGAATCGCTTCTTGCTCACCGATGAACAAACCGGCGAACTCACTGCGCGTGGGCAGCAAATTCTCGATCACACCCCGGCGGCGCGGTTTGGCGATCCTGAAGATTTGCTTGGCACAACGCTCTGGCTGTTATCGCCCGCCGCCGCGTTTGTCACGGGCGTCGTCGTCCCGATTGATGGCGGCTTCAACGCCTATTCAGGAGTTTAAGATCATGCTGTACGCACACGCTGCCACCGATTCTGGTGCGCTCACGCCCGATACCATCCGCACCACGATTACACAGGGCCTCACCGGGCGTTTTGCTGGTGAGCGCGTTCTGGTGTTGATCCCCGATCATACGCGCACGCTGCCCCTGCCCTTCCTGTTCCCGATCATTGTGGACGCGCTGCACGACGCCAAGCAGATCGATATGATGGTTGCGCTTGGTACACATCTACCGCTCAATGATGATGCACTGTGTAAACTGGTTGGTATCACGCCGGACGAACGCGCTACCACTTACAAACACGTAAATTTGCTCAACCACGCCTGGGATAATCCCGCTGCGCTGGCGACCATCGGCACGATCACGCAAGATGAGGTGAAAGCGTTCGCGGGCGATGTGTGGCATCCGTCGTTGGGCGGCGATATGCCGGTCACGATCAACCGCCGCGCGACAGAAGTTGATCATGTTCTGATCGTGGGCCCGACCTTCCCACATGAGGTCGTTGGATTTTCCGGCGGCGCAAAATACCTGTATCCCGGTATCGCCGGACCGGACATCATCAATGTGACGCACTGGCTCGGCGCACTGATCACGATCCTGAACACCATCGGCATCGAAGACACCCCCATGCGGCGCATGATTCACGCGGCGGCGGATTTCCTCTCGACGCCCGTTACGCTGCTGGCGATGGTGGTCGATCATGGTGATTTAGCGGGCGTGTTTATTGGTCCGCATCTAGAAGCGCATCACGCCTCAGCACAGCTTTCCGCGCAGCGTCACATCATCTGGATCGACCAGCCGTATCAGCGCGTCCTCTCGCACGCGCCCCAGATGTATGACGAACTATGGACCGGGGCGAAAGCCATGTACAAGCTCGAACCGGGCATCGCCGATGGCGGCGAAGTGATCGTCTACGCGCCACACCTGGATACGGTCAGCGATGTGCATGGAAAGTATCTCTACCGCACCGGCTACCATGTGCGCGATTATTTCCTCAAGCAATGGGAGAAATTTGGCGACGTGCCGCTTGGCGTTCTGGCGCACAGCACACACCTCAAAGGCTCCGGCACATTCGAGAATGGGATCGAAACACCGCGCATCACGGTCACGTTAGCCAGCAAAATCTCGCCGGAGGA
>JAFGJA010000478.1 GCA_016929355.1 Anaerolineae bacterium
CGGCGCGGGCGCGATCTATGGCTGGCGGGATAATCACGCGGCGCGCTGGACCGAGCAGTATCAGGCCGCGCTGTTGCAGATCGTAATTCAGCATTTGTTTGTGAATCGGGATCGTTACGCCGGGTTAGCGATCTGGCAGTTCTGCGATATTCGCTCATCACAACAAGCCCACCGTGCGTTAGGGCGTCCGGGGACGTTTAATCACAAGGGCGTGGTGGACGTGTACCGGCGGCCCAAGCAGGCGTATGGGGTGGTGCGGACGCTGTTTCGGGAATTGAATGGGGAGTAACCTCACCCCCCTGAGCAAACTGCTGGTTGCCCCCGCCCCACGCGGCGGAGAGGGGGGAGTCATGTTGCGTGGTGAGTACGTTTCAATGCTTTTGCTTTGAGGACGGACATGAGGCGCTCGACCTGTTCCATCTGTTCTAAATGTGTTTGTTCCTCGGCGGAAAGCTGACCTTCGCTCTGACGTTCAAGCAGATCATGCGCGTATGCCTGCGCTTCGGGTGATGCTTTGAATGCCAGGATTTCTTGTGGCGTGGCTTTATCCACCAGATAATCGAGCAAATCGTTATAGAGTGGCACGAGATTGACCGTTGTCATCGCTTTACATCCTCGTCTAAAGATACTTCAATTATAGCGCTACAGCGACCACCCCGATACGTCCCGCACATCTTCGCGCGGCGCGGCTGTCCTGACCGGATCAGGCGTGGCAGGCGGGGTAGATGTCGGGGCAGGGCGTTTGTCGTTGGGAGTGAGGGTGTATTCATCCGGCGGCAGTGACGGGAAACGTTTGCTCAACCAGAAATGGATCAGCCGGTAGACAAAACCGGGTTTTTCCGCCGTGAACGCGGGCGCAGTGGCGAAATCTTCATCGAGCAGTTTGGCGCGCAAATACCGCCCGAACAGGCGCAGCGTGGCCGCCACCGGCGCAGCCAGGATGACGCCTAACACACTGCCCAGACTCGCGCCGATCAGAATCGCTAGGAGGACGACAAAGGGATGCAGATTCAGGCTCCCGCCCAAGATACGTGGCACGAGGAAAATCGCTTCCAATTGCTGAATTGCGATATAAGTTAACGAAACAACCACTGCATAGACCAACCCCGCATCGAGCGAGGCAATGGTGGTGCTGTCTGTCGTAAAGGCGAACAGCAGCGCCGGAATCTGCGCGATGGTCGGGCCAATGTTTGGGATGAATTCAAGGAATCCGGCGACTGTTGCCAGCAGTAACGGCTGCGGCAAACCGAGGATCAGCGCCGCGCTGTAGGTCGCTATCGCTATGGCGAGACAGAGCATGATCTGCCCGCGCAAATACGCATTCCAGATCAGCGCGAGTTCATGGAAGATCAGGCGCGCGTCGCCCTGATAGCTCTCCGGGACCGATCCAACCAGGTAATTCACAAAAAGCGGCCCATCGCGCATCAGGTAAAACAGCATCACCAGCACGAAAAAGATCGTGAACAGGAACGATACCACGCCGCCCACCAACCCCAACGCAGGATCGGCCAGCGCAAGAATCGCACTCTGTAAGCGCTCGGTAACGGTTGTGCCTTCGCCATCGTCGGGCGCAAACGCATTTTCGAGTTCGTCCCAGGGGACAAATTTCGTCTTACCAATGGTGATTTCCTGGCTCAACGCAGCCTTGAGATCGGCTTGCGTTTCCTCGATTAAGCCGGGCAAATCGTCGGCAAACTGGCGTATTTGGGCCACCATCGCCGGCACAATGAGGCCGACAAACAGCGCAAACAGGCCGATCACCACAAACCACGTCAGCAGCACACTCAAGGACCGGCGCAGTTCGAAGCTCTCGATTCGTTTGAGTCGTTGTTCGAAAAAGCCAACCAATGGCGAGAGGAGATAGGCCAGCACCAGCGCGATAACGAGCGAGGTCCAGACGGACCCCTCAATCCGGCGCATGATGAGTAAAAGCAGGCCCGCCACGATCAAGGCTACGATGCGCTTGGTCGCCAGGCTCCAGGGCGGGCTGGTGATCGATGTTGATGGGTTAGACACGGTTCCCCCCACGCTACACATATTCTCCACCATTCAATTGTAGCGTGATGGCGATGCTGGGGCTAGCGTTTTGGGACTGAGTGAATGTTTTTTCAGTTGTAGTGTCGATATGGATCAGACATTTTCTTATCGGCAAAACGGCCCCCCTCCCCATACCAAGGCGCTTCTGCGAAGCGTTGGAGAGGGGGATTTAGGGGGTGAGGCCAGGAATTGCTTCCAGTTATAGCGATGTTAATTGAAACGGTGATTTCATTTGCATTAGAAAATGGACAATTTTTTCTAACGTATTTCACTTCTTTTTAATTATTTACATAGTTCATCTGACAGGACTTTAGTCATATAGTGCCACTAAAGTACTATTCTCATTCATTGACGTTGACGTGACGTTTATGGTAGATTAATTATTGTTGACAATGAATCGGCTTTTGACCCAAAACCGCAGTCTCGATGTCTATACAGGGAGCACACCATGAGTAGGACAGGATTATACGGGGAAAATATAGTCCTGGTGCTCAGGTGAATAACGATAGTGCGTATCACTAAGTAGAGGGGCAGGGTCAGGATCAATGAAATATGTCGTCACAATGCTACTACTAGTAGTAGTAGTTACTCTCGTGTTTTTCTCAATGGATGAACCATCTTATGCTCAGGGAACGCGCCAGCCGCGCGGCTACCTGACGACTCCGGCTGAACTGGCGGAAATTCGGCAAAAAGCGGATCAGGGGCTTGAGCCGTATGCCAGTTCGGTGAAGGATGTGCTCAGTTACGCCAATCAAGCCTGGGATTTCCCGCTTGTATCGCCCGTGACGTGTGAAAATGCCGACGATCCCGCCTGGATTGATAATACCGGCGGTATCCCGATCTTGTACGGCAAGGCGCTGGCCTATCACCTCACCGGGGATGCCGCTTATGCTGCCGAGGTCAAAACCATCCTCGAACGCATCATGACGAATATCGGTTCAATTTCCTTGACCGAACTGCAATGCCAACTCAATTTTGGCTGGGGCACGCCGGAACTCGTCGCGTCCGCCGACCTGATCGAAGGCTACTGGAACGATATGACCTGTACCGGGCCGACCAGCACCGTGTACGGTCAGAATCAACTGGGTAAGGGGCCGTGTAAGGAACTATTCCAGAACTGGCTGGTTAAGAATCCCTATTATATCGTGTCCTATCCGGCGGAAGCGTCGGGAAACAATTGGGGGGCGGCGGCGACAAACACGCTCGCCTATATCGCTGATTATCTCTCAGATCGCCCCGATGTGAAGTTGATTAACCGGATGCCGCGCGAATTGGGCGGGCAGGATACGGCCTATTCCCCCGCCGCAGCGTATGCCCGCGCGAACACTTTGGCGGTGGAACGTATGAACGGCTACCGGGTGGATTATCAAAGTTCGCTGGCGTGTGATTATCTGGCAGGCGCACAGCAATTAGCCCACTATACCCCGGTCAAATCACAGATTACCGAAAAGGGCATTATTCCCGAAGATGCACGCCGCGAAGAATACTGCAACATTCCGCTCTACAACGGCATTTATCAGAATTATCCCCAAATTCATCTTGGCAATCTGATCCAGCAGTGTGAACTGATGCGGCGGCGCGGTGATGTGTCCTGTTTCGATAATGTGGATATGACCGATCTACCAAACTACACGTTTTTGGCGTCGGATGGCACGTATAAAACGACCCATCTGTATGCGGGGCGTGGCTCGGTGGAACGGGCGATCAATGCGGTGATCATCGATGCGCAAACGGACTGGGAACATGCGCCCGCGTTGCAGGTGGCTTACCGTTATTATGCGGTGTCCGGCAAGTTGGGCTATACCGCGTGGTGGGATGAACATTTCCGCGCGTATGCCAAATGCGATCAGGATATATGTTTCGGGCGGTTGACGCATGGTTTTGCCGCCGACGAACTGCTCGCTACGCCCACTCCCACCGCGATTTTCTCGCCTACCCCGCCGGTCAGCCCGACTAATACGCCGGTTTATACGGCAACTGCAACCGCGCTGCCGCCGACCAATACGTTGACCAGTACGCCGAGCGCCACACCGACGACGCCGGGAACAACGGGCACGCTGACGATCACGCCCAGCGAAGATACGCTGATCAAGCTGGCTTATCCGACCTCGACCTATGGCGAGCGCACCTATTTGCGCGTGCGCGAAGCGCTGCCGGATGATGATATTCACACCTATCTCAAATTCGAGGTTCCCGTTTCGGTGGGGACGGTGGTCAGCGCGAAATTGCGGCTGTATGCGTATGATGGCAGCTATGACGGGGGGGCGGTGTACAGCACGGCCAACACCTACCGGGACAGTGATCAGGCGTGGACCGAAGACGCGCTGAACTGGAATAACGCGCCAGCGCTCAGTGATAAACCGCTCAGTGTGGCGGGGGCGATCAGCGCGAATACGTGGGTCGAATTCGATGTGTCGGCGGCGGTCATGCAAGGCGGCGTCTATAGCTTTGCGATCAGCAATTCAGTCACCAACAGCGTCTATTTCTATGCGAAGGAATTCGCCAGCAATCTGCCGCAGTTGGTGATCACGACGGACGCCAAACTGCCCACCGCAACCCATACGCCGGTTTATACGGCGACCTATACCCCAACGGCGGTCCCGACGAACACGGCGACTAAC
>JAFGJA010000479.1 GCA_016929355.1 Anaerolineae bacterium
TCAACGATATGCCGCGTGTGATAACACGCAACGCAACGAGCATACATGAAAAGTGTAAAATCTTAACCAAGCCTTGTTAAACGAATCGTACATTTTCTCCTAAATGATATTAACGATTGTGTGTCCTCCTTTCCTTGCCGTGTTCTATGTATAGATTGTATGCCAATTGCGTTTTAATGCAAACGCAGATCAACATAGTCCGTGTTGATTCCAACATATTGTGCGCGGCTAGAAATAATTCACCGTGATCCCGCCATCGACGACCAGACTCGCGCCATTAATCCACGACGCCTCATCGGACGCCAGGAACAGCGCGGCATACGCCACATCGTGCGGCTGTCCAAAGCGGCCCATCGGAATGCGGTTCAGGCGCAGCATTTTGGCGGCTTCGGTAGCAAAGAGCGTTTCCATTAAGGGCGTGATGATCGGGCCAGGGCAGATTGCATTCGAGCGCACACCTTTGGGACCAAACTGCACCGCGAGCGATTGTGTCAGCGCGATCACGGCTCCCTTGCTGGCGGTATAGGCATCTTGCGGCACACTGCACCCGACCAGCGCCACGAATGACGCCACATTGACCACTGCGCCGCCGCCCGCCTTGATGATCTGCGGGATGCCATATTTACAGCACAGCGCCAACCCGTTCAGGTTGACATCCAGCACGCGCCGCCACACATCCGGCTTCATCGTGGTGACGGATTCGTCCTCATTGGGCATGATGCCGGCGTTGTTATAGAGCGTGTCCAGCTTGCCGAATTTCTCGACACCCGCTTTGACCGTTTTTTCAACGTCCGCTTCATCGGCCACATTGCCCGCGATAGCGATGGCTGCGCCACCCGCCTGCGTGACCATCTGCGCCGTTTCCTCGACAGTTTCCGGCACGAGATCATTCAGGACGACGCGCGCGCCTTCTTTGGCGAACAACAGCGCGACCTCGCGCCCCATGCCGCTTCCCGCGCCAGTAATCAGCACTACTTTGTTTTCAAGTCGCATTGTGAAAATATCTCCTCATGTAAAAAGAAATTTGGTTATACCTCTCCCTAAATCCCTCCCGTAAACGGAGAGGGACTTGCTATCTTGCCTCAATTTCCCCTCTCCGCGTGCGGGGAGGGGGCTAGGGGGAGGAGTTTAGTCTCTATCCCTGCTCAAAAAAGCGTTGGCGTTCCCAATCGGTCACAACCTCGTCAAATTTACGTTGTTCGGTGCGCGCAAAATGCAGATAGTGCGCGACCACATCCTCGCCAAATGTCGCGTGGACAAACTCGCTTGCCTCAAACGCGCTGATCGCCTCATGCAGCGAGCGCGGCACACGCAGCAACGATTGCGCGGCATACGCATCGCCTGCGAAGATTGGCGGCGGTTCGATCTGGTGTGTGATTCCATCCAGCGCCGCCGCAACCAGCGCCGCCAACACCAGATACGGATTCGCGTCTGCGCCGGGGATGCGGCACTCGATGCGCAGCGAGGGACCGTGCCCCACCACGCGGAAACCCGCCGTGCGGTTATCATACGACCAGGCCAGCGCCGTTGGCGCAAACGAGGCGCTTTGATAACGCTTGTACGAATTCACGTTTGGCGCGAAAAAGAGAATCAATTCGTGCGCATGGGCCAGCATCCCGCCCAACGCCCAGCCGAACATATCCGACGCGGCTACCGGCATCCCGAAACGCGGCGTGCTGCTATGATCGTCCTCAGCCGCGAACAGGCTATGTTTGCCTTCTGCGTCCCACAGGCTGAAATGCACATGCATACTGTTCCCGGCGTGATCGGCGTGCCATTTCGCCATAAACGTCACGGATAGGTTTTGTTGGTGCGCGATCTCTTTGGCGATCTGCTTGAGGATCACGGAACGATCCCCGGCGGCGATCAGATCGCTATAACGGATGTTAATCTCCTCCTGACCCGCACCCCATTCACCCTTGCTGAATTCCACCGGAATCCCCGATTGGCGCAAATGGGAGCGAATCGCGCCGAGCAAGCCTTCGGTTTTTGTGCCCTGGAACAGATGGTAATCTTCGATGTAGTCGCTATATGTGCGGAGATCGGCGTAATGTTTGCTGCGTGCCGTGTCGTAATTATCCTTGAACACGAAAAATTCGAGTTCCGTCGCGCCCATCGGCACATAACCTGCTTGGCGGGCGCGTTCGAGTTGGCGGCGCAGAATCGAGCGCGGCGCAATTGGAACCAGATCGCCGGACGATTCATCGACCACGTCGCACAACACCAGCGCGGATTTATCCAGCCACGAGGCGCGGCGTAACGTCAGCCAGTCGATGCGGCCCTGCGCATCCCCGTAGCCCTGCGCCCAACTGGTATAGTGGTAGCCGGGCACAGGGTCCATTTCCATATCACAGGCCAGCAAGTAATCGCAGAAATGCAGCCCGCGCGCGGCGGATTCGAGAAAATAGCCCGCGTCGTAACGCTTGCCGACCAGCCGCCCATACAGATCGGGAAAAGCGACCAATACGGTTTCGATTTCCCCGTTAGTAACAGCCGTTGTCAAAGCGTCACGATTCAGCGTGCCGGTCATCATTAAGCTCCTTCGAGCATATCGGCTACCCAGCCGATGCCAAGTTCTTCGAGTTTGGCGCGCTGCGGTTGGCCGGAAGCCACATCCCAACCCGCCATCGCGTAATAGGTATCTTTGGCGCGTTCGACTTCCTCAACCGTGACGAACAGGCCATCGGAGGCGCCACCTTTGAGCGGCTGCGTCAATTTCTTGGGGATCGTGTCCTGATCGCGCCCGTAGCCCTCGCGGGCATTGAAGGCGCGCAGCAGGTTAATGCGGCGTTCGCCGAGTTTTTGCAGGTCAAAGACGCTCACCGGCCAACCCGTCACCGCCGTGACCAATTCGGCCATTTGTTTCATACCGAATAATTGCCAATCTGGTCCCCAGACAAACTGGCACAGGTCAAGCGTATCCATCGCGCTGTAGCTGCATTGGGTATAGAACGCATAGCGCACTTTTTCCGCATTGAGAACAGTTGTCGGCTGCGGATCGACTAAGCCCAACTCCGCCAAACGCGGGTTATAAGCGCTGTAGCTGCCATCATGCTCGCTGGACATATGATCCGCGCCAAACGGATTCACGGCGTAGATCAGCGCCAGACTGCGCTTGACCTGCGGCATGTGCGCGGGCATTTCCGATCCCTTGACCGTGATCAGCAAATCGACGGCGGGCTGTCCGAAACGCTGCGCCGCCTGCGCTGATCCCTCCGCCAGCACATCGCCGAAGCCTTCGCGCCTGGCGATCAGTTCGACCATGCGTGTCATGGCTTCCGCATCACCAAAGCGCAGTTCAATGCCGCCGGTATCCGCAATCGAGATGATCTCATTTTCGAAACAGTCCATCGCCCAGGCAATCGTCGCGCCGCACGCAATGGTATCCATGCCATACTGGTTGCAGAGTTGGTTTGCATACGCCACCGCCGCCAGATCGGAAATGCCGCAGTAGGAGCCGAACGTGCCGAGCGTTTCGTATTCCGGCCCGCCGTAATTCGGATCGAGCTTATATGGGCCTTCCTCTTTTTCGACGACGCGCTTACACCGCACCGTGCAAGCGTAACAGGTATCATTCTCCTTGAGAATGGTTTCGCGCATGGTTTCGCCGGTGATAGCCTGATACTCGTCAAAGGAGCCACTGCTATAGTTGTAGGTGGGCAGGCCGCCTTTGGACTGCTGGCCGCGTAAGACGCTCGGCGTACCGAGCAGCGTCATCGAGCCGAGCGCGTCTTCGACATGATCCACGCCCCATTTGGTGATCGCCTTGAGCGCCTCCCGATCATGAATGTCCGGGCGCTGTTTGCCGCGCACAACCACCGCTTTGAGATTCTTGCTGCCCATGACCGCGCCCATACCCGTGCGCCCGTTCGCGCGGTTGGACATATTGATCATGGCCGCGAATTTCACCAGCTTTTCACCGGCGGGACCGCATTGCAGCACTTGCGCGCGTTTGTCGCCAACTTCTTCCTCCAGTGCCGTTTGCACATCATACGTGGTGCGGCCCCAGAGGTGCGCGGCGTCGCACAGTTCGGCTGCGCCATCATGCACCCACAGGTAAACGGGCGAGTCGGCGCGGCCCTGGATCACGATGCCATCGAAGCCCGCGAATTTCAGTTCGGCGGGCCAGAAACCGCCACATTGCGAATCCCCGACCATGTTCGAGATCGGGGAGCGCGCGACGGCGGTCATGCGGCTTTGCCCGGAGATCGGAACGCCGGTGGTTACGCTCAACATCAGCGCGAGCGTATTTTCCGGCGCGAGTGGATCAGTGCCGGGCGGGGTGTTTTTGAGCAGGTAATACGCGCCCATCGCGCTGCCGCCCATGTATTTGCGATAAAACATCTCATCCGGTTCTTCTACCGTTATAGCGCAGGTGGTGAGATTAACGTGTAGAATTTTGCCGTGATAACCGTAGGACATGATGATCACCCTTCCTGAGTAGTTGCTTCCGTTGGGCCAAACGCTATAAGATTAATTTGCTACCATTAAACTATTTTAGGAGATTGTATAATGCATTCTGATTTAAATCTCGCTATTGCCGTTCTGAACGGCTACCCGCGCAGCAGCCGCGAGCGTTTTGACGCTTCTGATGTAGGCCATCCGCACGATCTCTATATCGCCTTTCTGCAAACCTATGTGCCCGCCGCCACGATTGACGTGATTTTTGTGGCCGATCTGGATAGCGCACTGCCCACCGGCACGGCGCTGACTTCGTATGATGCCGTGATCTGGACCGGTTCCGATCTGACGATCTATCACACCGATGATGAGCGCGTTACGCGACAGGTTGAACTGGCGCGGGCGATCTTTGCAGCGGGCGTACCGATGTACGGCAGTTGTTGGGGAGTTCAGATGGCGGCATACGCGGCGGGCGGTGACGTGCGCAAGAACCCGCGTGGGCGTGAATGGAGCATCGCGCGTAATATTCGCCTGACGGATGCCGGGCGCGAACATCCTTTAATGCGCGGCAAACCCGACGTATTTAACGGGTTTATCATGCATCTGGATGAAATCGTTAGCTTGCCGCCGGAGTCGGTGCTGCTTGCCACCAACGAACATACACACATTCAAGCGCTGGAAGTCCGTCATAAAAATGGTATTTTTTGGGCGACCCAGTACCATCCTGAATACACCCTGTATGAAATGGCCCGCTTAATTCGGGCACGCGCTCAACCGCTTGTTAAAGAAGGATTTTTTGAGACTGAAGACGCGGTTTTAGCGTATGCGCGTGATATGTTTGCATTGTCCGAGAATCCGGCTGACGAGTCACTGCGCCAACAATTTGCCGTTGGCGATGACATCACTTCGGCTGAGATTCGCCAGGCTGAACTCCGTAACTGGATTGATTTTCTCGTAATCCCCTCTCGTAAACGCTAAATTTCACTCCGCTCTATTCATTTAACCTGTGGGATCAATCACCAGCTAGGCTGATTGATCCTTGTATTTTGTTTGGATTTAAACATAATTTAACGTAACCGGAGTCGCATTGTGTTCTCATTATAACATGTTTTCAAAAAGTGCAAGCGACAAAGGACATTAAAAATGTACGCGCACGAACGACATAAAATTATTCTTGAACTGATCGGTGAGCACGGGGCGGTCACGGTGGCTGAACTGTGCGAGCGTTTTGACGTGTCCGACATGACCATTCGCCGCGATTTTGCCGTGCTGGAAGGGTCTGGTTTGTTGCGGCGGATTCATGGCGGCGCGGTGAGCGCGCGCGGGCGTAGCTATGAGCCGCCGGTCCTGGCGCGGATTCAGGAAGCGCGCTCCGCCAAACAAGCCATTGGCCGGTTTGCGGCCACGCTGGTTCGGGAAGGCGATAGCATTGCGCTGGATATTGGTACGACGACGCTTGAACTGGCGCATAATCTGCTGCACCTCCGCGACATCACAATTTTGACTAACAGCCTGCCGGTAGCGAATGTGCTGCTGGATCAGCCGGAAATCCGGTTGATGCTGTGCGGCGGTATTGTGCGTCCCGGCGAACATTCACTGATCGGACCCTTAGCGGCGGAAACGCTGAGTCGTTTTCATGTCGATAAGGCATTTATCGGGATCGGTGGGGTTGATCTGGAAGCGGGCTTGACCGAATACAACCTGGAAGATGCCGAAGTCAAGCGCCGCATGATTCAAAACGCCGCCCGTTGTATTTTGCTATCGGATAGCAGTAAATTCGGCCTGAAGACTTTTGCGAGTGTTGCGCCATTGGCGGCGGTGCATGAGATTGTGACGGATGATGGGCTGGCTGATGTGTGCCGCGCTGCGCTCGAAGATCAGGGTATTCTCGTTCACATGGTAGAGGTTGATGAAAACTAAAGTTTTAGTTGTTGTCTTTGATGGGTGTCGCCCGGATGCATTGGCCCAGGCGCACACGCCGCAGCTTGATGCGTTATGGCAAACCGGCGCGTATACGTGGTCGGCGCAGTCGGTCATGCCGAGTATTACCCTGCCCGCGCATATGTCGATGTGGCGCGGCGTCAAACCGGAGACGCATGGCACACACACAAACGTATTTAACACGGCCACCGCCGCTTATCCCAGCGCGTTTGAAGTGGCACACCGGGCCAATCGCAGCACAGCGCTGTTTTACAGTTGGGAGCAACTGCGCGATCTGTCGAGTCCCGGTCATTTAATGATGAGTTACTGCCGCGCGGCCCAGGCCAGCGACGATGGGACCGACGAAATGGTCGTCAGCGCCGCCGCCGCTTACCTGATCGCGGAACAACCCGATCTGGCGTTTGTCTACTGCGGCGATACCGATTTGATCGGGCACGATTTCGGCTGGATGTCGGACCCGTATATTGCCACTATCGAACGACTCGATCAGGCATTGGGCGGTTTGCTCAACGCATTGGCCCGTGCCCAGGTGCGTGAACACTATACGCTGCTGTTCCTATCCGATCATGGCGGGCACGATCACGATCATGGCACGGATGCGATGGAGGATATGACAATTCCCTGGTTTCTCAATGGGCCGCAGATACGGCGCGGTTATGCGTTACAACAGCCGGTGAATCTGATCGACACAGCCGCGACGATTGCTTACCTGTTGGATGTGCCCCGCCCGGCGGTTTGGGACGGGCAACCGGTGCTTGAGGCGTTTGTTGACTAACGCACTTGCTCTCTGGCGGCAGCGTTTCGCGCCGGAACGGATTCTGTGGATCGCGGGCCTGGGCGTTGCCATTTCCATGCTCGGCGATCTGACGCTGTATGTCGTGCTGCCCACGCATGTTGAGGATGCGGGAATCACGCTGGCGAATGTCGGGTTAATGTTGTCCGCTAACCGCCTGATCCGGTTGGTGATCAACAGTCCGTATGGCGTGCTGATCGAACGGATTCCCCGGCGGCGTATGGCGATTCCTTCCCTGTTTATCGGGGCGCTGTCCTCCTTGTTTTATACTGTGCCGGGTTTCTGGTCCTTATTGATCGGGCGCTTGTTATGGGGGGCAGCCTGGGCGGGTATCTGGCTCAGTGCCAGCACCATCGCGCTCGATATTTCCACCGATGCCAATCGCGGGCGGTTTGTGAGCCGCCTCCAGATGTGGTTTTTCATCGGTATGGGGCTGAGTTCACTGGTCGGGGGCGCGCTGACCGATTGGATCGGTTATCGCGCAACTTTCCAGGTCTGCGCCTTGGTCACGCTGATCATGGCAGTAGGTTGGTGGTTGGCTCTGCCGGAAACGCGCACCCATCGCGCCGAACATGTCACTTCTCGTACTGCACCTGAACAAGCTACCCCTGATTCTCCCGGCACGAATACGCCGCCTGTTAATGTGCTGCGGCTGTTGATCACCGCGATTGTTTTATTGGGCCTAAACTGGCTGATTTTTATCGGGATTTTAGGGGCCGTGCTGCCGCTCTTGCTCGAAGAACGCATCGGGGAAACCGTCACGCTGGCCGCGCTGGTTATTCCCCTGGCGACATTTACCGGCGCGCTGGTGGCGGCAAATCAAGTAGTCAGTTTGCTGTCTTCATTGGGAGCCGGGTGGCTGTCGGATCGCAACCGGCAGCGCTGGCGGCTGATGCTGGGCGCATTGGTGTTAGCCATTGGCACGATGATTTTAACCGCCGTTGGCAACGGCATCATGATTGTCACGGCGACCATGTTTGGCGCAGTCGCGACCAGCATTTTACAAACGCAGGTTATGACGCTGGTGGGCGATTATACGCGCGCGGACCGGCGCGGACGCATGTTAGGTATCTTGAATACCGTTGGCGATCTGGGGAGCGCGGGCGGGCCGCTCCTGGCTTATGCGCTGCTGCCCCTGATCGAATTGTCTGGCATTTTCTGGTTGGCTACCGTTATTTTGTTCCTGGCGCTGCCGGTCACGATCTGGGCCGTGCGGCAGGAACAACACATATGTAGAGAGGAAATCATATAACACTATGTCCGGAGTACGTACCTCGCCTGTTCGCCCGCCCGACCAGCGTCCCGCCTGGTCTGAATTAGCGCCGATGCCCGTGTCGCGCGTCTCGCAGCGCAAACCGATCATTGTCGGACACCGGGGCGCGAAGGGGCTTGCGCCCGAAAATACATTGGCTGCATTTCAAGTCGCGGCTGATCTGGGGATTGATGGCGCGGAATTTGATGTGCAGCGCACGAAGGACGGTCAACTCATCGTGTTTCATGATGAAGATGTCGAGCGCGTGTGTGGTGTTGCCGGTTTTGTCCCGGATATGACACTGGACGAGATCAAACAGTTGGATGCGGGCAGTCTGTTCGCGCCTGAATTCAAAGGTGAACGGATTCCGACCCTCGCTGAAGCCTTCGCTTTTCTCAAGCAGACCGATCTGCTCCTGTTCCTCGAACTCAAAGAACCCTGGCGTTACCCCGGCATCGAAGCCGAGGTCGCCGCCTTGATTCGCCAGTACGATCTGGTCGAGCGGATTCAGGTACGGTCATTTTACCACGACGGGTTGTATGGTATTCATGCTGCCGCGCCGGAGATTCCGCTCTCTGAATTGTGGCTGGATCGTCTCCCCGCAGACGATGACATTACGTTCAATACCGTCAATGCGTTGTTCGCTTTGTTACAACCCGCCGACATTGCCCGTCTGCACGCGCGCGGGCTGAACGTCACCGCCTGGGTGGTCAACGAATTGGACGAAGCGCAGCGTTTGATCGAGGCGGGTATTGATGGCCTCGCCACCGATTACCCGGATCAATTGCTCACTCTGTTTGCGCCGGACGCCTGATCTTCCCTGATGGAGAAAACCATACAAGTGCCTTCTATGTAGGGGCCGACCAACGTGTCGGCCCAGGGCGAACACATTGGTTCGCCCCTACGTGATCATGCGCAATCTATGTCTTCTCCATGAGTTATAACATGGGTTCAACGATGTAATAGAGCAATGCGCCGAGCGCACACGCTGAGGGGATCGTCAGCAGCCACGAATAAAA
>JAFGJA010000052.1 GCA_016929355.1 Anaerolineae bacterium
CATAAAGATGGCCTCGTGGTTTCTGTTTGTTTGGCAACATCTAGAATGCCACAAAAGCCATCTTTTGCCCTTAACTAAACCGTATTGCCCCTAAATCCTTCCCCCACAAGGTGGGAAGGACTTCAATGCTTTGCTCCCCTTCCCTCCGCTTGCGTGGTGGAAGGGGGGCAAATGGGCAGCAGGTCAAAAAACTAGCATAAGCCCCTAATTGATCGGGCGCACGCGCGCGAGTTAGCCCCTTCAGAGGGTTTCCATGCTCTTGATTGTCATAACCGGACTGTTTCAACATCCGGCGGAGAACCTAAAAATGATCCGTCATCTCCCAGAACCACCAGAAGAAAATCGCCGCTAAAATGACATAGATCGCGGACACCTGCAAAAGCAGCGTGATCCAGGTGCGCGTCTTGGGCCGCGTCTGCCGGACCACCGCCACCAGCAAATAGCCGACGGGCAGTGAAAGCAGAATCAACGGGAACGCCGCCATTTTGAGCGCGCGTTGTTCGCGGTAAAAGGCATCATCCTGCACGGCTTCCAGCGTCCCGAAATTCTCGAAACTGCGCTGCACGCGCTCGATCACGTTCAACGAATCGGCGCGACTCATGACCTCATCCGCTTTCAGATACGCCCCATTTGGTCCCAGAATCCAGTAGCCGCCATCCGAAGCGGGCAGCACGCACGTTTGCGCGCTCTGCTTGATAAAGGCGGCATCAGTGGTGAGCGTGTCACCGGCTTCGGTATGGGCGGGATCGGTGTAATGCGCCAGCACGACGCCATCCTCACCCGTTTGCAGCGTGACCCATTCATCCATGTACCAGCTAAACGCCGGATAGCGCAGGCCCGGAATCCAGCGTAGATGATCATCCATGATCGCGTAGTTGGAAAAATAGAAACTGGCGTCAGGCGAGGGTGATTCGAAAATTCGCGCGAAATCGTTGGGGAAGGTGAGCGGCGCGGCATCCATCGCCCAGTTGATCCGGTTCGCGGGCGCTTGATCGAACAGCGTATCCAACCGGAGCAATGCGCCGGAATCGCTGATCGTATACTGGCCCGGATCAAGATCGACTAAATCCACTGATCCGATCCTTAACCCGCGCATGGTTTCGTCAATCTGGTTGAAATCAACCTGTACCGCCGCCGGATCGTCAATCTGAGTCGGGATCGCCGCGCTGATGAAGCCCCACCCGCGTTCGGTATAACGTGCCAGTTGGAACACACAGGTGTAACCATCCCAGCCGCAAACGGGATGTGTAAAGGTGCGCGCTGCAAGCCATTCACTCGCTGATTCTGCTGCGAGATCATGGGTAAAGATCGTATACTGATCTTGTTCGGATGCGGTGGCTGTTGTTGATTCTTGCGGTGTTAGCAATTCCACGCCGCCGCCCGCATCGGCTTCGAGCCACATCAGCCCGGTGATCGTAGTTACATCCGGCGGCACGCCCAACGATACCACGCCACCCGCGCGCTTGATGTGGTAGATCGCGCTGAGATCGGGCGAACCCCACGCGATCACGAAATCATCGGAGGTTGGGGAGGGGGCCAACGCGAGAATCTGCGCATCCGGCGCTTCGGGTAGGGGCCATTGCATTAACGCTTCCCCAGCCGCGAGATCAAACCGAACCAAGCCCCATTGCTCCTCATATTCGCAATAGCGCCACACCGCATCTATTTCGATAAAGGCCGGGCCGATACATTCCTGCTGGAAATGCAGGTGTGTGCCGGTTTCGGTCACGAATTCCATATAGCGCACCGGGGAAGGGTGGGTTGCGGCGACGGTGAAAAAGCGCAGCCACGCCATCCCGCAGATCACAAAGGCAAGGGCGAATACGATGATCGTTAGAGTCGTAATGCGATTCGGGAAAAGTCGTTTGAGCATAGTCCTCAACTCGCTTAATCGTCGTCAAAAATGTGGGTGTGAGCGTAACACAGGGTGAGCGTTGGGCCAAAAACCTAGCCAAATACCGGGCCGCGCTGTATAATGCGTCCGGTTTCACCCCATTAGAACACTCACGAAGGACATTCAATGACTGACACGAATAACACCTACAAACTAATCGCCCCGCATGGTGGCGTTTTGGTCAATCGTCTGCTGGATGGCGAACTGCGCGACGTGATGCGCGAGCGCGCGCAAGCCATGACGCAGATTCCGCTCTCCCCGATGAACATTGCCGATCTCGAATGTATTGCGACGGGCGTCTACAGCCCCCTGACCGGGTACATGGGATCGGAAGATTACAACAGCGTCGTGCATGACATGCACCTCTCCGGCGGTTTACCCTGGACCGTGCCGTTGACGCTGGCGGTAGATGACGATCTGGCCGCAAAAGTGAAAGTCGGGCAGACGGTTACATTGGCGGAGCCAAATGGTAACGGCGGTTTGCGCAACTTGGCTGTGATGACGATCACCGAAAAATACGCCTATGATGAAAAGGTCGAGGCGCAGAAGGTTTACGGCACGACGGATGAAGCGCACCCCGGCGTGACGCGCATTTATACCCAGGGCGATACCTATCTGGCGGGCGATATTTGGGTTTTTGATCGTCCGCTCGAAACCGAGAGTTTCGCGGACATTCG
>JAFGJA010000480.1 GCA_016929355.1 Anaerolineae bacterium
GTGGGATGGTTCTTCCTCTGGCGGATCAGGCTCGTGTGCTGCCTGCTCGTCGGTCTCAGTTGTCTCTAGGTCAGGTTGGACGTGTTTGGTCGCTTGACGGAGCACTTTGCCATGCCGATTCCACATGCGCTGCAGCGCCTCGTTCCAGTTTTTTAGCAGGTGCCAACGATCAGCAAGTTGCAGTGCTTCCGGAGCACCACGTGATGCGCCCTGGATGTATTCATCACCGCGATCCCGACTGATCACTTCCACACCAGGATGATCCTTCAGCCATTGTTCCAAGGCATCAGCTGAGCGTTCAGGCAGCAAGTCCACCGGACAATGGCGTTCTAAATCGACCAGAATGGTGCCATATCGCTGTCCTTTCTTTAGCGCCCAATCGTCAACACCCAACACACGCGGGGTTGCGTGTTTTCCCAATGGAATAGCACGTGCAATCCGCAACAATGTGTCGGCACTGACCGTCATTCTCAGGTGTTTGGAGAGTCGTGCGCCTGCTTCCGCACTCGTTTCCAAGATCACGCTTTTCAGCGTATCAGTTACCCGTTGCGTTCGCTGCGCATGGAGCGGTACTACTGCTGGGATGCGCTCAACGAACGTACAGCGAGGACACTGCTCATTCACACACCAAAAACGAGGAACTTCCAGATATAAACGAACCGAGCGCCCACTGTTGGGTAGATCGTGGGGCTGGCGATGGTGAGGACTATGGATGCGTTGCGTGACCATGTCACAATCTGGGCATTTGGCTTGCGTCGTGGTACTGCGTGCGCGGATCGTCAGATGATCTTCTTGTTCCTGCACCGTATCAATGATGAAGCCCGAGAGTTCAAAAGGGATGGTATCTGATGTCATGTTGGGAACAGTTCACTAATCTTGCATGAATTGTTCCTATCTTCGCTTAGTTTTTGCTTCCTTCACACAACTTGCGGGAGAACCCATTTCGGCATCATCCACGATGAATTTTACTGCGGTTTCGCGGTCTTTGACGCCAAATTTATGGCCGTATCGTTTGTCTATGTCTACAACCGGATCACGGGGGAGCTATTCGAGCACAAACGCACGGCGATCACACGCGGCGCGATCCATGTGCCGGAGCAGTTGTGGCGCGGGGATGGTTTTTTCCGGCTGCCGGGCTATGCCGTTCATCTCCAAAATCGTCTGACCGATCACCGGCATCACATACACATTGATATTCAAGGCAATCGCACGACGCCACCGATCCGGGCAGAATTTACCATCCATGAGCAACTGGATCAGATACAACCCTTGATCACCGTCCTGCCCGTCAATGATTACCACCGCCCGATGTATACGCACAAAGCCGCCTGTCCCGTCGAAGGGCGCTTACAGGTGGGATCGCAAACGTGGGAAGCCATTAATGGGACAGCGCTGGTCGATGTGCAAAAAACGTACTATCCGCATAACGCTTTCTGGCAGTGGGCCACCTTTGCCGGACAGGATCAGCAGGGCGTGCCTATCGCGCTCAACCTGACGCATAACATGATCACCGACGATGATCGCTGGAATGAAAACTGCGCCTGGATCGATGGGCGGTTGATCCGGTTCAGCGCGGCACGTTTTGACTTTGATCCGGCGAACACCCAACAGCGCTGGCATATTCGCACAACTGATGATAAGGTACAGGTAACGTTCACGCCGCAGGGCGAACGCTCAGAAAAAATCGCTATCGCCGGACTGATGCGCTCCGATTTTCACCAACCGTTCGGCACGTATCACGGCACGATCATGGATGATGCCGGGCAAACGCACACCATCACCGAGGCGTTTGGCGTGGCAGAACATCATATTTTGCAGGCGTAAGCTGCACAAAAACTACACGATCAACGAAGTCTTGCTGTTTTTCAACACAACGCTAACCCACAAAGCGGTTAAAGTTCGCTAGAATACAAAGTATATGGTCAACGCAATTCCTACAGGAGTTTCCCGTGCCCGATCCCAACCTGTTTTCGGCCAGCGACGACCCGAATCCCAATGACTATGCGATTCTCCGCAAAGGCAGCGTCTACAATATTGTTGGCCCCTATGGGCGCGAATTCGGCAGCTATAAAAGCGCCAGCATCGCCGGGCCGCGCTGGGAAGAACTGACACACACACCCTGGCCCTATGACAGCAGCGCCTATACGCCCGGTATGCGGCTATGGGAATTGGGCCTGATCCAGCGCGAGCATGTGGGAATGCGAAAATTACTCACGCACCCGGATTCCCCACCGCCAGCCGCATCTTCCACTCCGCCCGCGCAATCCCAACAAACGGATCGCGCCGAACCGGAAACTACACCAGAAACTCCGTCAGAACCAGCCGAGGCAGCAGCGCCGGAATCCAAACCCGTCCGGCAGCCGCCGCGCGAATCGGCGACCATGCAGCGCACGACAAAACCTGTCCAGCAAACGTTGCGCCCCGCTCAGAAATACGTTCCCGCCAAGCAAGATGCCCAGCCTCCAAGCGTTGACGAAACGTTCCCGTCTAAAACACCATCCCGCCCGCCTACGCCGGAAGCCAAGCCGCACCAGCACCGGCTGATGTTTCAGGAAAATTGGGACGACTACCGCGAACCGATCAAGCGTGATACCACCCCCCAGCAAGAACCCGCCGACAACGCCGATACCGATTCGGAGGATGATTGACGTTCGTAAAGCCGAGGATTTCGCCATCCACACCGGGCCGCTTTTAGCCTTGCCCGCCCCGCACATCAATCTTGATTTGCAAACGCGCCAGATTAACACGCTGCGCCGCAATCCCAAATTGCTGTTCAAAACAGAAATGCGGATCGTGCTGCAAAATGAAGTGGACTATCACCGTCCCTATGCAGATTGGGCGCGCACGCTGCTAACCATGTTAGCCCGCTTTGAACGTCGCCAGGCTCGGCGCAAACCGCATGTGGAAACACATACGCAGGCGATTATGGATAAACATCTCGCGTGGCAGCAGGAACAGCAGCGTAAGTGAAGTAACGCAAGAAAAATGGACATCAACGCCACTCCTGACTAAAATCAAATTGTGATTTGATTACCGATAGCTGGTGGTGGAGATGTCATCCGATTCTAAGCCTACGTTTATTCGCCCCGTAAAACTCACCGATGCCCGCCCATTGCAAATGATGTGCTGGCCGGATCGTTCGTTGGATAATATCGCGGAAATGCTGCAACGCGCCGAAAAGTTAGTCTTCAACCGGCGGGGATTAGGCGTGGTGGCTGAACGCGCGGGAACAGCTTGTGCCTTTGGCCTGCTCACCCTCTGGCCGCGCACCGCCGAAATCAGCGATTTGATCATCCATGAAGCCTACCGGGGCCAGGGCATCGGCAGCCAGATTATCACCTATTTGGAGTTGACCGCGCGCAAACTGCAAGCTCAGATATTAGAGATTGGCGTAGCGCTCGCCAACCCGCGCGCCTTAGCCCTCTATCGCCGCCTGGGATTCGAAGATCACCACACGATCAAAATTGACCTGGGCGATGGACCGGAAACGGTATTGTATTTATACAAATCGCTGCACTGAGGCGCGCCAAACTGCGTCCGGCCAAACCCGGCTTTACCACTCTGTCGCTTCACGGTAATAGAGGTTGCGAATCGCTTGCGCTTCCGGGTCAGGATACTCATAATGATCGATCAGCGTACCAAGGGAGACTTCTTCGATCACGCGCGAGCCGAGCAGCAGTTCTTGCAGCACAATATCGATCACCAGCAGCAGCCGCCCAAAATGCGCATATTGACCACGCAGCGCCGTAAACAGCGTGGCAAAAATCCGCTCGCGCAGTTCATCATCCAAGATGCCGCTTCCCGGCCAGCCGACCAACCAATCATGCTGGTA
>JAFGJA010000481.1 GCA_016929355.1 Anaerolineae bacterium
GACATTGTGCAGGAAGTGCGCGACCTCTCGATTGAAGATCGTAAGCGCCTAATTGGGCTGATCGTGGATACGCTGACAGAACCTGAATCGCCACCCGCGCCGAAAAAAACATAGCATTTTGGAACTGGCTGGATTGGGTGCGGAGATTTGGAAAGATATTGATACTGATGCGTATATCAACGAAATGCGTGATGAGTGGGATCAGCGTCCATGAAAATTGGTTTATTTCCCCCTCGCCATTGAATGGAGAGGGGGCCAGGGGGTGAGGTTTACTCCGGCGGCCTGATCTCATCCGGCGGCGGGGGCAGGGGGGCGGCAGGCATATCAGATTCGGGCAAATCCCCATCACGGCCACCAAGCGGCAGCGCAAGCGTAAACGTACTGCCTTCGCCCACGGCACTCGCCGCGCTCAAATAGCCACCATGTGCCTCAGCCACCGCGCGCGCGACAAATAATCCCTGGCCGAGTCCGCGCGGATCGATCACTTTGCCCGCTTGCGTGCGCGCTTCGCCGCGATAGAAGCGTTCGAAGACGTGCGGCAGGTCACGCGGGTGAATGCCCACGCCCGTATCGCTGACCTCGATCAAAATGTGTTCGTCACGGATACGCCCCAATCGCAGCCTGATCTCCCCGCCGCGCTCCGTATACTTGATGCTGTTGTCGATCAGGTGGCCGAGCGCCCATTGCAGGCGGCGATCATCGCCTAAAATCGTCAATTTGTCACGGTTGGCGACCATCACCGAGATCGAGAGATCGGCTTTGGTGAGGTGCGGCTGGAGGCCCTGGATCACGGTGAAGATCGTTTCCGGGATGTTCACTTCCTTCTGATGCACCGCAAAACTGCCCGCGCCGATCTCCGAAATATCGAGCAGTTCCACGATCATGCGATCCAGCACAGCCACGTTGCGGCTGATCGCTTCCAAAAATTTGCGATTCGGCGCTTGATCTTCCGGCATGGCGAGCAGGACATCGCTCATGCCCTTGATCGAGGCGAGCGGCGTCCGTAATTCGTGGCTCATCTGCGTGATGAACTGGTCTTTGAGGCGATCCGAGAGCGCGTCGGCGGTTACGTCGCGCAGCATCAAGACCGTACCCAGGCGTGCGCCGGTTTCATCGGCCACAATCGCCATTTGCGCGCCGATGATGCGATCATTCACTTCGACGCGCTGCGCCCGTCCGAGCGTGATTTCGCCATCCAACGCGATCTGGTGGCGCGTGTCGGCAAACATGCGCCCTAATTCGCTGCTCCAAAAGGTGCGCACCGATCCCAGCAGATCGCGCGCCGCCTGGTTCATCAGGACGATCCGCCCCTCGGTATCCTGCATGATCACGCCTTCGCTGATCACGGCCAGGACGCCGGTCAACTGCGCGATGCCGGTGGCCTGTGTGCGTGTCAGGCGTTTAAGCTGCTCGATCTCCAACTGCGTGTTACGCTGCATACCCACCGTGACTGCCGGATTGGGTGGTACGGTAGGGTGTTGGCGACGCCGCAGCGCCCCATACAGGCGACCAAATAAGCGTCCCGTATTCGCGCCCAGTTCATCCACCGATTGCACCATATCGGCGACGGGTTGGGCTGGATCGTCAGTTGTTGGGTTTGGCGACATGAGCGGCCTCTAGACAGGATAAATGTTACTAGCGCTTGGACTTTTTCTTGGCGTAAATATCATCCAACGTCATTTTCAATTCCATCATATCGGGTAAGGGCTTGGCGATGATATGATCGACGCCATCATCCTTCATCATCGATTGACGTTCGGTATCAGTCAGGCTAAACGCGGTCATCAACACAATCGGAATATGTTGCAGTTCCGGGATGGTACGCATCCGGTGCGCGATTTCATTCCCAAAATGGCCGGGCATCCGAATATCCATCAGCGCCAGATCGGGGAGTTCTCCCTCATAATTGCCAGATTCCACCGCGTCGAGCCATTTAAAGGTTTCATTGCCGTCGCGGAATTCCATCGCGCCACGTCCCCACGCTTCAAACAAGACCTTGATAATGTTACGAATGTCGAGTTCATCCTCGACGACCATCCAGGGTTTCACACAGGTCCTCCCAATTTTCATGCCGGACTTCTACGGGCAGCCGACTCTTGTTCCCCATATAGTACCGCGTTTTGCGTTTGAGTGATAATCTTGTAGGGGTAGATTCACATGCCTTTCAGAATCAAGATTTGCGATTTCGCTCACCCCCGCCTATATTGTAGGGTATTATAGTGCCGACCAAAAAGTTGTAAAAAGGGAGTAAGGGTGTTGCCGACCTGGATGGTTGTTGAGGATGAGCCAGACATTTACGATGTGTTGCTCGCTATGTTCGAAATTTGGGGTATTGAAGGGGTCGCGTTTGTAGACGGCGCCGAAGCGGTTTCCTGGATCGATAACGTTGATCAGAATCGTGTGCGCGGTGAACTGCCCGAACTGGCGATCCTGGATATTCGGCTGCCGGAGATTAGCGGGCCAGATGTTGGACACCGGCTGCGCCAGAGTCCGGTGTTAGGCAATATGGCGATTGTGTTGATCACCGCCTACCGGCTCTCGCCGGAAGAAGAAGATGAAGTGATCGCACGGGCGCAGGCGGATTTGTTGATGTACAAGCCGCTACCGGCTATGCCGGAACTGCGCCAGAAAATGGATGACGTGATCGCCAAGCATAAACAACCTAAAACTGATAAAGGCGCGGATTCGCCGGGGGGGATTGGTCCTGTTTTGCGGGTATCCAAACCCAAGCCGGTTCATAAGCCCAGCCCGGCCCGGCCCTCGGAAAAACGTCCGATGCCGAAACCGTTGCCTGAAGCTAAACCTGATTCATCTAAGCCTGATGCATCGGGCCGTTAGCCCTACCTATCTGAAATGGATAAGACACCATGCAAAACTTAAATCCTTCCAGCAGTATGACCCGGCGTAGGCGGTATTACCTGTCGATGGGCTGCCTGGTTTTTTTCGGTGGAGCCATTGCGATTGCGTTGGGAGTGTTGTTTTCATACGTACCGCTTTGGGATAACGCCGCATTTGACCTGTTCACCTATTTTCTGCTGGTCGCTGGCGTGCTGGTTGTGATCCTTGGCGGATTTATCATCGCGCGCAGCCAAACCTTGCAAGAGGAGAATCAGATCGCGTATGCAGTGGGGGAGGGGTTAGGGCAATTTCTGGATGCGCGTTATACCTATCTGCGCAACGTGAGCCGGCGCGGGGTGGGCTATATTGACGCGGTGTTGGTTGGGCCGCCGGGCGCGTTGGTGTTTCGGATCGTGGATTATAGCGGCTACTGGTTTAATGAGCGCGGCAACTGGCGCGTGGATAAAAATGGCAAGCTGCGCACGGCGGACACCAATCCCACAAAAGAATGTGCCAAAGATGTCTATGCGCTGCGCAAATATCTTGCCAAACGCGGGTTTGCCAATGTGCCGGTTTATGGCATTGTGGTCTTTTCATCACCGAATATCAAACTGAAAGCCGATGGTCCGGCGATCCCGATTGCGGAAATTCCCACGCTGTACCAGATCATGCGCCGCGATTATTTGACTGATGAGCGCATTACGCAACCAACCGTCAAAAAAGCGGTGGAAGTTTTGCTGGATGGGTAGCGCCGGGTATGGTCACGCATGATACGCATGATCCCGATTGGCCGGGTGACGCCTGGGAAGATGCCGCAGAAGTTGAAGAAGCGGACGATTGGCGCGGTGAATGGTCCCAGGATCGGATCGCTGATCTGGAAGACCGGTTGTACGAGGATGCCGACATCCAATATTTTGCGGCATCATTGGGCGAGCGGCATGACGACGCGGGGTATTACGACGACTCGCACGAAGACAGCCGCGCGATGTATGCGGTTGCGCCGACGCGGTGGGAAAATTTCCTGGTGCGTTTATGGTGGCGGTGGCTAGTTCTGCCGGGCGCGCTGCTGCTGCCCCTGTTGTTATTGTTTGGCGGATTTTTCCTCTTATCAATGCTTTCCGACGATGCGGCTGATTTGCCGGTTTCGCCTGCTTCAGCACCGGATACAAC
>JAFGJA010000482.1 GCA_016929355.1 Anaerolineae bacterium
GGATTGGGCTTAGCGCGTCCCTCGTGGCAAACGCCCACCCTGGAACGCAGCTTACAACTGGGCGCGACGGTGATCCGGCTGCTGATCGGGTCTTACCTGATAGCAATTCTCGTCACCGAACTGATCACGGAAAGCAATATGGTCGTGCCCTGGCTGGTCAAAGGTGGCTTTGTACTCCTGGTCTTGACCGGCGTCTTCCTGGTCATGGCCCTGATTAGCGGCATTCCGCACTGGCTGTTTGGCTATCTGAGCAGCTTACCCCATGTCATGGAATGGGGTTGCGCGGGTTTCATTCTGCTGCTGGCCGGAATCGGCCTGATGGCAGTCGGATTAGGCGGATCGCGGCACATGCTGATCGTTCAGTTGGCGCTGATCATGATCACGGTGAGCGTGTTGTGGCTGCTGCCGCCCATTCCAACAGCGATCAAACTGGTGGTGGTGCTGGCGCTGTGGCTGGAATTGTCTGTTGCGCTGATCTGGCAATATGTCGATCTGGTCGAGGGAACAACGACCCTAAACCGGATCATGACCCTGATCATTCTGCTGCCGATCCTGGCAGCGTGGTACTGGTCATGGCTGCGGCAAAGCGCGTTTGCGCTGCATAACCCCGCCGATTTTTCACCGCGCACCACAGCCATATCCTACGAGCTGTTTCATCTTCAGCGCTTAGAAGCCGGTATTCTCAATCGCAGCATGATGATTCTGACACTGCTTTTGATCGCCATTGGGCATGATTATCCATTGGCAGACTATCTATGGCCCCTCGTGCTGCTGGATAGTCTTTTCTGGGCGTTCACCTGGCTGGTCCTGCCCCTGACTCGCGCGGCGCTTAGCCGCCGGGTGCTGATCCAGGATTTGGCCGATAACCTCACGTTGATGACCAGCGTGATCGAAAATCAGGGCGTGGATCAGGCATTGGAAGTCGTAGCGAAAGTGACGCAGCGCCGCACGTTATTCGGGCGTGAGTTCGCACGGGTATTGTATGAAATTCAGCTAGGCAAAACGCGCGAAGATGCCTACCGCGATCTCGCCATTCGCCATAATTTCCCGGCGCTGCACACCGTCGTCGCGCTGTTTAACCAGCAGCATCAGGAATTGCGCCAGCAGGTTGGCATCCTGGACGAGCTAACCCAGCGAATGCAGCGCCAGGCCAGCGCCCAGGATGCGCGGCTGGCCGCCGAATTCGCTCCTAGTTTGCTGCTGGTGGTGAGTCTGGCAATTATCCCGGCGCTCACCCTCTGGCTCACCGGCATCGGCCTGATATAACATAGGACTAACCTAACCATGTACGCATCGACCAAACGACAGAATCCGTTCACGGTGGGCATGCCCATCGAGCAGCCCGATTATTTCGTCGGGCGCACCTACGAATTGAATCGTATTATCAGCCGCCTGAAAAAAGACTTGATGGAAAACACCGAAATCGTGGGCATGTACCGCGTGGGAAAAACGTCCCTGCTGCGACAGTTGCGCCATACGGACGTGATGAAAGCGCACGGACTGACGCCGCAAAACGGATTCCTGGGCGTGTATTTGAATATGCAAGAGTTCCCCGGACGATCCCCGCACGAATTCTGGGGACGCTTGGTCGAGGAGATCGCGGACACGATCATGACGATGGGACGCGCGGTGGGGCCGGAAATGCGCCCGATCCAGCAGCTTTCGCAAGAGGAATATGAGCGCGTCGCCAAAGATAAAAGCCGGGCCAACGAAAGTTTTGAACGTATCTTGCGGGCGATGGAACGGCAGCATGTGCGCTTCTACCTGCTGTGTGATGAATTTGATGAAGTGCTGCAAAACAAAGCAATGGACCTGACCTTCTTCAATGAATTACGGTCCCACCTGGGCAAAGCGTCGTTTGCAATGGTCACAGCCAGCCGCCGCCCGCTTTTGGACCTGACGCACAGCAAGGATTTGCACGGATCGCCCTTTTTTAATGTGTTCGTCAAACTGCTGCTCGGATCGTTTACGCCGGAGGATCAGGACGAGTTTTTCCAGCGTTACGAGGGCTATATGGGCGTGCCCTTCACCACCGATGAGCGGCATTTCATCTTCGAATATGGCGGGCGCTTCCCCTACTATATGCAGTTGATCGGGGATATTATCACGCACACGTATGCGGAACTGCCGGATACCACCACACCGGAAAACCGCCGGGTTGAAATCCGCAACCAGTTCAACCAACTCGCCGCCCCACAATTTGAGTCGATGTGGCAATCGCTGCAAAAACAGGAACAGGATATTTTGTTGCAATTGACCGGCGAGCCGCTCGCATCGCATACGCTGGCGTGGTTTGAGGAATCGTTTCACATCGGGCAAAAGCTGCTGAATATGGGCTTGCTGCTGAAGTTTGAGAATTTAGGCGCGGCGATTTTTTCGAGAGGATTTGAGGAGTGGATCAAGAATTACCACAAACCGGAAGCAGGGCCGGTTCTGCCGCGTATTATGCCCGCCGCATCCAGCCGCACCGAGCGCAACCCGTTTTTATTCCTGCTGATCGCTAAGGACACGGTTAAAGCGCTGAGTTCGAAAAAAGATGAAGCGACGATTGATCTACCCGCGTCAGGGATCAATGACGCTTTCCAGGCGCTCAAGCAGGTGCAGCAGGCCCAGCAAATCGCCCTGTTAGAGAACATCCCATTAGGCAATACGTTGCATCAAATCATCTTCGCGCCCGAAATTCAGAGGGTGCTGGACCATCTGGTCGAAACGACCACCCAGCAGGCATGGACGTTAGGGTTAGTGATCACGGAGCCGCGTTTAGCCATGCTGCCCTGGGAACTGATGCAGCGTCCGGGCGATGGATGGCAACCGGCGGCGACTGAGCGCATGGGTTTTGTGCGGTACGGCAGCGAAAAAATAGAGGGCAAACCGCCCGCCGCGCACCGCTTGCTTATACTAGCAGGCACGCCGGGTTACGAGATGCAGGTGCAAGCCCTGAGCGCGCACATCCCGGCGATCATGGCCGTGAACGATATACGCCAACTTCCGCAAGCGATCCAGAACTTCAAGCCCACGTTGGTGCATATCATCGGGCCAATCATCGCCCAGCAAAAAGCGCCCGCGCTGCACCTCACCCGATCCGGTGGCGAAGCGATCACGGTGAGTATGCCGCAGTTACGGCAAGTGTTAGATCGCGCCTTGAGTCAGGCACAAACCCCCTGCCATTTGGTGACATTCGGCAACCAGATCGCCGATCCGATGCTCGGTTTACAATTTGCGGGGATGATGCTGCCGCACATACTCACCCCACAGATTCAGGGCGTGTTAGGCTTACAATTCCCCATGCATCCGATGGCGGAACAGACATTTTTTACGGCGCTGTTCGAGGCGATCAAGGATGGTGCGCCCTTGCCCATTGCGGCGAATCACGGGCGGCATACGCTCGCGTCGCCGGGACCGGGTGAGGTCATTTGGGCCGCACCGGTCTTGGTTTTGCCTGCGAAGGGATAAATTCTACCTCCACAACCTGACTCCCCCTCTCCGTACTTGGAGAGGGGGCTGGGGGGGTGAGGTAAAACAGCAAATGCCCCGGCTATCAGGTTGATTGATCGGTGACGCGGTAACGACGCCGGGCGAGGCGTTCAACGCTCCACACCTGCCCGAACAGGTCGAGCGAATCATTCCCCGTGCGATCCTTGAAGGCGCGTGCCATATCCCCCGGTTGGCGGTGATCGACTTCGGCCAACAGCACCACCGATTCATGTTGTGCGAACTGCCGCACAGCCAGCCAATTATGCGCAGTAATCCGCGTCGAAAAGCAAGTCAGCCCGGCGGCAGGCGCGCCCATCTGGTGCAGGTGATCCCGATCA
>JAFGJA010000483.1 GCA_016929355.1 Anaerolineae bacterium
GCACGCGCGCGTTTGAAATCCTGCCAACTGACACCCTCACGATACAGATAATAAAAGCCTAACAGCGTAATTGGCAACCACAAAGCGGCGTGCAGAACCAATGTATAGGATGCGGCCACCGTTTCCTGCACGCCATACGCGGTCAGTGTCTTGATGCCCGGTGTGTCAAATGTGCCAACATAACCCGGCGATGAGGGCAATGTCGTGGCGAGATTGACTACCGCCGTCATCAGCATCAGCACGAAAAAACTCACCTCAAAATCAAAGGCGTGCATTACAAACCAGTATTTAGTCGTTTCGGTCAGCCAGATGAAGATCGAAGAAACGAGGATCATCACCAGATCGCGTGGGCGGCGCAAATTTTCCAGGCCAAGCATGAAATGATCCGCGAACCCTTTGGCTTTTTCGGCGAAGACTTCCGGCAGCGCGCGATCAAAAATGGTGGTATAGAGCCGCCGCATGTGTTCCGGGCGCAGCGCCATAACCAGAAAGATCAGAAATGCACCCCAAAAAAGCAGCGTTGAGAAAAACACAATATCGCGCAGCCAGTCTTCTTTGAAGTCAGCAAAGGGCAGCGCCACAAACACAAAAATGAGCATGACCAGTCCATCAAAAATACGCTCAACGATGATCGTCGCAAGGCTAGCCGAGATGCTCACATCTTCGTTGCGTTTCAGCACATAGGCGCGGATCACTTCCCCCGCGCGGAAGGGATATACGTTATTGCCCATGTAGCCGATCACAACCACCGGAAAGAGATTCCGCAGCGATACCGGCTTGAGCGAACGCAGCAGGTAATGCCAGCGCCAGGTGCGTCCCCACACCGCCAGAAAATAGACGGTGGCCCCCACGATCACCCAGCCGAGGTTGATCGTGCGCATGTCGTGCCACACGTCCGCGAGATCGAGTCCACGTAAGCCGATGTACAAAAATAGGCCGCTGACCGCAATACCCACCATCAGCATGGCCCAGCGCCGGATGAATTGAATCACACTGTTCACACTAGCACAGCCCCTTAGATTACGGTGAAATAATGGCAAACTTTTTACACTGATACCACGCAATTTCCCTAACATACAAAACAAAGAGCGGCCCGCGCCGCTCTAAGCCTTCATCCCCGATTTGCCCAAACTGCAACGAATTAGTCCACTTGACCTACGGACACCATATCAGCAAGAATCCGCTCTAGGGCCATCGTATGGCTGCATACGCCGCGCGACTTGAAAAAGCTGCAATCACACGCCCACTGTCCATCATTATAAGAAACCATGTGGGGATTATTGTCGCCATCAAACGTCACATTAAACGATAAAAATTTAATCCGGTCACGTTCCTCAGCGTACCGCTTGGCCTTATCGATTTTGCTGATCATTCCGTAGTCCATGTGCTTATTTCTCCTCTGTGCTAAATAAACTGATAACAAAAAAGCACACTGGCTCTATCCAGCGTGCTTTAATCAACCCGTGTGAGTTGTTTACACAACTTTTTGCAGTCACAAACTGCTGATTTTATGACAGGCAAATCATCCTATCCATTCTGCCAAAAATGTTTAACCTTGAGGTCAGTATAAGAGATGTGATCACCAGAGTCAACTTAAATTTCCATTAGAATCAGTGAAGCGGAATCATAACAATGAGCGCGGCTGCGGTAGTTCGTTGAGCGCATTGAGCGAGGTCTGACACAGCGCCCCATGCAGGGCAAAAACAAGGGTGTCATCGTTTAAAACCGCCAATGCGCCGAGGCTGGCGTCCGCCGGTGGCGAGGCGCTCAAGAGCTGGATGGGCGTAGTCTGTGCGAGCAAATCAGACGCGCTGTGCTGGCGCAGAGGCGTTAGCGGGGCGTCATAGACGCGGATCATGGCCTGATCGCGGTCCCCGGTGATGATGCGTTCGCCATCCGGGGAACAGGTCGCCGTGCCAAGCGGGGCGGGGGCTTGGTAACGGTGCAAGACCTGTCCCGCCATATCCCACACCTGAATCCGCGTTTCTCCGACCAGCACAATCACCCCGGCGGAATCGGGCAGCAGCACCTTAAAAGGCAGTTCGTCGGCCCATTCGTTTTCGATGCCAAACGCGCCGACATACACTTGCTGCTGGAAAATGTGCAGGTAGCCATCATCCGTCAGTGCGGCTAACGAACCGAAGTCACGATCCATACCCAGCGCGATTAGCTCGGCGGCCCCATGCAATTTTAACGCGATATGGCGCTGGTTCAGGTCTAAGATCAGCTGCGAATTGTTCCGCGCGTACAACCGCAATCGCCCATCATAGGAAGTATGGATTTGCAACTCATTGGTGTTGAACAAGGGAATAAAGGCGCGATTGGGCGCGTTGAGGCGTTCGAGAAAGGTTTGCCAGCTTTGCTCGCGCAAGTCCATCGTCGCCGGGACGGTAATGTCGCGCGATTCATAAAGCGCGCCCGTCTGCGCTGCGTAAAAATGGACACGTTTGTCCGACAACCATACCGCGATCTGCACCGGGTCGCCTTCAAGTAACTGCACCGCTTGAATCGGGCGATCTGCGAGATTTAACCACCAGCCCACCTGACACCCCCTGTTTCCTGCGCCTGCTATGTTTTGCGCCGCTATTTATGCGCCGCTACTCCTCAAGATCGACAATTCGCAGCAATGCGCCACCTTTAAGCGATACATCGAGCGCATATTGTGCCCCCTGGCTATCGATCAATTTGAGTTC
Organism: Anaerolineae bacterium; assembly: GCA_016929355.1. Lineage (GTDB taxonomy): Bacteria > Chloroflexota > Anaerolineae > Aggregatilineales > Aggregatilineaceae > JAFGJA01. The sequence goes on from JAFGJA010000483.1 coordinate 2,694, forward strand.
GCCCGTTGCCAACAAATCATACCGGAGGGGATTATATTCGTAACGCGGCTTGCCACTTCCCCCGGCTAACTGCACATTGAGCACAGTGTTCGGTGGCACAAACAATTCGATGCCACCATCACCCGTTTTCAGATTACCTTGCAAGGTGTCCAAACGCGGCAGGTAGAGCGCAATGTCGCCTTCATCCATATCCACCGCAATCTGGCGCAAAAAGACCCGTGATAGATCAAGCTCTACATCACCTGACGCCCCTGTTAGCTCAAACGGTTCGATAATAACGGTGGTGGGCAGCGCAATCGCCAGTGTACCCCGCCCGTATTCATCCAGCTTGGGGATCGATTCGGGGATCGCTTCGCGGATAGTCAAAACGCCGGTAGCGCCCTCTGTTGTCCAATCCATCACAACTTTGCTGCCCATGCTGCCGACAAATTCGGCGCTGATGGTGCGCGAATCGTCGCTGGTGGGCAGGATAGTGAGAGTTGTGCGCTCAACATCCACCGTGATGTGTACTTTCTCGATCTCGTCGGAAATCGGCTCGGCAAAGGTGACGACATTTTCCGTCCGCACCACATCGCCCTGTTTGTTATAGGCGAACCAGATCACACCCAGGACAAAGATTACGGTCAGGATTACGCCGAGTAAACTGGTATCAAGCGTCCAACGTGCGAGGGACAAACGCCGCCGCCCTAACAGAATATCGTAGCCAAACAGGATCAGCAGAGCGGGCCACGCACGTTTGAGCAAATCAGCCACTGCGTCGGGGAACACATCCGCCACGATGAGCAGCCAGAGGCCGCCGACTGCGATCACGATCAGAGGCCACATGAAGTTACGCCGGGTTGCGATCATGCGGACCTCCAGAGTTGTTTGACCAGCAGCATGAAACCGAAGGCGATGATCACCAAGGGCAAAAAGGCATCACCGTTTTCAGCCGCCAGGACACCCAGATTACGCGCTAACACAATCAGGCCCATTGCAATCACCGCGCCACCGATCACGATCATCGTTTCGGGATTCGTCGCGCGGCGCTGTATGTGGGCGGGATCGTGGGGAATATCGTGCAGGGTTTCGGGGGGCAAAATGTACCACAGCGCCAGATAGATCAGTACGCCAGTCCCGGCGGTGAAGATGCCCAGGACCGTGAAAGCGACACGCACCCACCAGGGATTAAGACCAATATACACGCCCAAGCCACCACACACTCCCCCTAGTGTCCGGTCGGTCAGGCTGCGAGTTAACCGTTGTGATCGCATCAAATCTGATTCCTCAAGGTGCGACTGTTAAATGTCCACTGCCACTATAAATAGAACCTTGCTTTTCTGCAACCCTTTAGGGACAATCGGCAGGTTATTTATCAGATTGTTTATAAAGGATATATTATGGCTGTTGTCACCTATCATCCCGTCGCCAGCGTCGATTTTGGCGATTTTACGACTGCGTTTAACCATGCCTACCGCGATTATTATGTGCAAATTTTTATGACCACCGAGTCCTTCCGTGCGCTGATGGACCGCGACGATCTCAGCCTGGAATCCTCGGTAGTGGCAGTGTGCGATGATCGGATCGTGGGCATGGGCTTATTAGGTGTGCGCGCCGCCACTGGCTGGATTGGCGGATTAGGCGTCATCCCTGACTATCGCCGCCAGGGGATTGGCCGCCAGATGATGCACTATTTATTGGACTGCGCGCGCGATCAGGATTTGGCCCAGGTGAAGCTGGAAGTGATCGAGGTCAATGAAAAAGCGCACGCGCTTTATCGCCAGCTTGGGTTTGTAGATATGCGCTATTTGCATTATTTCACGCGCGACCCCGCCCCTATTTCCGATTTATCCCACGTATACCAGATCGAACGGCATAATCCCGCCGCGCTGCTGGGTTATTTCACCGCGTTTCACCCTGTCGCAAATCCCTGGCAGCGTGATTATCCCTCGCTGTCCAAACTCGCGCCCCACATGCGCGGGTGGGCGGTGCTGGATCATGACCGCAATGGCGACCATGACAGGGTGTTGGGCTATGCGCTCGGTTGGACCGACCATCACCAGATTCGCATATCGGATATTGCGACGCATCCCAACAGCCAACAGGCATTAGTGGGGCAGGCGTTGCTCACGCACCTGCATCGCCTCTACCCCGATGCCCACAGCCTGAGTATCAACGTAGCGGCTGATGATCCGGTTCATGCGGCGTATCAAGCGCTGGGTTACACCACGCATCTACGCCAGATCGAAATGAGTCTGACTCTCTAGCCCTATTTATTGATAGGGTGAGCGCACAAAACGTAAAATCATCTGGACTTTGCCAAATTCCAATTCGTCACCATCGCGCAAGCGGTAACGCCGCCGGGCTTCCAGCGAAAAACCATTGATGCGTGTGCCGTTGGTGCTCTCCAGGTCTTCGAGATAGAGCGCTTTGTTGACATCATCCTGGATGATTGCGGCATGACGCCGTGAAACGCCGCCTTCCTGCCCGCCATAGGGTGAAAGGTCCAGATCAGGGTAATAATTGGCAACCGGATCGCCACGTCCCAGAACGATGCGCCCTTTAACCTCAATGCCGACGGTGGTCTGGTTCTCACCGCCAATCTGCATCAGCAAACGCCAGGGGGATGCGAGGCGCGATGTATTGGCACGCGCCGCCATCTCATCTTCTGGCATTACGGGTGGAACATGATCGTCCAGAAGCGTTGTTTTAGGGATGACAGGCTGGGTAAGTCCCTCTTTTTCTTCGGATTGTTCGTCGTCCGGCTTTGGGATTTCGTTATCTGCCATCAGTTAACCTTTCGTTCGGTGCATAGTATACTCGATTACGATTATCGCATAGGTGACATGCACGATGAGCTATCAACTTTTTTTCAGATATTCGATTATGTGGGCGGCGGTGATGGCGGTGGTCGTCACGTTGGGTCTTGGTTTTGGGGTATCCCTGTCGAGCGAATTGCGTTGGCCCTACGTCGAAAAGCTCGGCCCCACCCAGGCATTACGCGCCCCCGCTTTTTTACCTATAAACGATAATACCATTATCTGGCAACCTAGCACAGCAGACACCCCTCTAATTGTTCAATCTATTGCAACACGCGCGGCTAGCGGGCTGCTTCCCTATCCTGATGTGAATCCGCAGCGCTGGCTGGCGACTCCGGCTGAAGGCGATACATTTCATGTGATCTGGTTGGAGGATGATGATCGTCTGCGTTCAGCGCTTATTGCGGCTGATGGCGAAACGCAGCGCGGCCCGATCACGCTTGCTTTTAGCGCGGGGCGAGATTTCTCCATCGCAGCGCTGGCGGATCGGGGGGTGTTGGTAGTGTGGCGCAATCCGGCGACCCATGAAGCCACTGCCCAGATCAGTGATGCCGCCGGGCGGCCCCTGGCGACCAGCACGGTAACGTTGGCGCATGTCGATCAGATCGCCGTTGCTGCGGATCAGGCGGAGACGCTTCATTTTGCCTGGATAACCACCGATTCATCCGGCCAACACAATATCTATTATCAATCAACCACGCGCGATCAGATTGTGCTGGATGCTACCACGCCGGTTCATACACTGGACCTCGCGCCAACGGCAAGCATCATAGCGTTTATGCTGGGGCTGGATGAAACCCATGTGTATCTGGTATGGAGCCAGATGACCGCCGCCCAACCTGATCACGAGCGGGTGTATACGCTGACATTTCCATTCAATCAGCCAGACGAAGCTCAGATCAGCGAAATTTTTCTGCCGCAAAAATCCGCATCTTATCAGTCCATCACGGTTGACACTGGGGCGTTTGCGCTGGATCGCGTGCAATCTCTGGCGGCGGGATCGGATGAGGCGGCAGTGCTGCGGTGGCCGGTGATCGCGTCTAGTCAGTCTACACTTTTGCCATTGGCGATCACCTATCGGACGGCGGACGGTTGGCGTCCGGCAGTGGTGTATTTCCAGCAGGGACTCCCGCTTGGCTACCACCTGATCGCAGATCATCCCGCCGATGCCAGCCCACCCGCGATTGGCATGGGCGCTGATGGGCAATTGGTGGTGGCATGGTCCGGTTTAGAGGGAGTTACGCCGATGGTGTACGCGGCGCGATTGGATGATCAGGGCCTTGTCAGTTCATCCGAACACCGATGGGGAATCGCGCTGGTGGTAGGCGTATTAGCTGGGTTTGCGGTGTGGGGCGCAGGGCAATATGGGCACTACCGGCGCAACCGCCCGGATTCCAGCGTCTAAGCGGTGGTTTGTAACCGCTAATTTGCGCTAAAATAACAACGTTTTACAAACGCTCAATGCCACAAGTGAGGAATCTTTATGCACCGTCGTTTACGTGCTTTCTTATTGGTTGTTCTCCTGATCCTGAGCAGCGTACCCGTGAGCGGTATGATCCCGCCTGTCGCTGCGACCAATCCGGCCCAAGATTCATCCCCGGTGACGCTGCGGGTAGCGATGCCCGCGCCCGAACAGGTTGATCCCACGCAGCAATCGCGCTTCGAACCCGCCACGCGCGATCTCGTCGAAAATTTATTTGTGGGATTGACCCGTTTTAATCCTGATACACAGCAGATCGAACCCATGCTGGCGAAAGAATGGACGATCAGCGACGATAGGTTAACCTGGACCTTCACGCTGCGCGACGATATACAGTGGGTGCGTTACGATGCGGCAACGCAGCAAGTTGTTGCCGTGCGGCCCATCGCCGCCGGGGATTTTGTCTATGCGGTGCAGCGCGCGTGTGATCCGACCCGCCCCTCGCCCGTTACCCCAAATCTGATGATCGTGCAGGGCTGCCACACGATTGCCCATGCATTCCCCGAAGTGATCACCGACTTGCTGATCGCTAAAGAAATTGGCGTGCGTGCGACTGGTCCCAATACGCTCGAAATCAATTTACAGTACCCGGCTTCCTATTTTCCGAGTCTGCTGAGTACGCCCGAATTTCGCCCCTTGCCGCGCGAAGCGGTCACGGCCGCGGATAATTGGACACAGGCACAAACGATTATCACGAGCGGGCCTTATGTGCTGCAAGATTGGCAAGCATCTGGTATGACGCTGATCCGCAACCCGTTCTGGCCGGATGATTACGCGGGCAACGTGGCACAGGTTGACGTGGTGTTCAACAGTGACACCTTCACCGCCACCACGCTAATCAGCACCAACAATGCCGATAGCGCACGCTTGCTCACGGCGGCAGATGTGGCTAGCGCACGCGCAACAACGCCCGATCTGCTGCACAGCGCGGAAGGATCAACCTTGACCATGATCGGGTTTTCGCCGGAGCGGGCGATGATCGAATTGACCGAAGTACGTCGCGCGTTTTCGTTTGCGATTGATCGGGCAGCGTTAGCCCAGCAATTTTTCCCCGGTACAGAGCAAGCCATCGCGCAAATCACACCTTCAACGGTGGTAGCCGCGCCGAACGTTGTTGCATCGCTATACAATCCCGATCGGGCGCAGTCCTATTTCACAACGGCAGGTTTTGCCAACTGTGCAGATGTGCCGGAACCCATGATTTTGCTTGTGCCGGAAGAAGACCCGGTTTGGGTGGAAATGGGTAACGCGATCATTCAACAGTGGACCACGTTATTCGGCTGCAATCCGGCGCTGTTTGAGGTCAAGACGATTGCGCGCACAACGCTGATCGATCTGGCCCATTCCACTTACGATCCCGAAAAGGTCACGCGGCCTCATCTGTGGCTCACGACCTGGACCGCCGATTATCCCGACGCGAACGGCTGGATTTACGATGTGCTGCATTGCCAATACGGGTATATCCGCACCGGGCGCGCGTGTGAAGCGGGGGATACCTATCTGGATTCGGCTACGCTAGAAGCTGATGTCACGGCGCGGGCTGATCTCTATACGCAAGCGGAAGAACATTTCTTCGGCGCAAATGGTACGTTCCCGGTGATCCCGCTATTCATCTCAACGGCGGCGCGTTTGCAGCAGCCCTGGTTGAGCGGCGTCAGCGATGCGGGATCGGCGCGCTATGACCTGTGGACGCTTGATGTCGTGGCGCAGGCGGCGAACTGATGTAACTATAAATTGCGCATGGTAGGGGCATGGCTTGCTGTGCCCCTCTACCCCTACTTTAACGCTAATTCAAACGCTGCTCGAAATTCACCCAGTACGACATGAGGATGACTTCGCCATCGTCGGTGGTGTCACAGACTACCGCATCCACCACCGGCGGATCGGATACCAGATTGGGAATGAGGATGGTATACGATACACCGGAAGTCATCGCAAAATCGGCGTAACCTGCTTCGCGTTCCGGTTTCAAGCCCGTGTAGAATGTATCGGATAGGTTGCCGCGCCACACAGCCTGTACTTTTACCCCCGCAACTCCCTGCCCGCGCGTATCATAAACGCGCACTTCAACCACCCCCGAGGCATCGGGATTACAGAACGATTGCAACCGGCTCAACGTGTACCCTCCAGCGCGCGGCGTAGCGGTGGCCTGCGTACTCTGGATTGGCGTATTGGTCGGGATCGGCGGCGTTGGTGTTTTGGTTGATGGCGGCGTCAGGGATGGCGTGGGCGTGTTCGCCGGGGTCTGCGTCGGGATAACAATCAGGGGCGCAGGCGGAGTCCCCCAATCATCGGCGCAGTTACGCGCCCCTTGCGGATAATACAGGTCCACCATTGCTCGCAGAACGCGAATATCGGCGTTTGTGACCATTTTGCCGGTGTTCTCTCGATTGCACGCCATGTCTGCGACCATCTGCCAGACGTTTTGATCGGGACGGAGCGCACGCAGCCGGTCAAAGGCCAGATTCAGATCGCGGTTGTGAGCATAACTCAACGCGACGGCAACCACGTAATCCTCGCGGCCTTCTGCGCCCAATTGGTGCGGAGCCACCTGGGGATCAATGACCGGATCAATTTCCCAGGTGTAGATCAGCCCGGCGGCGATGCCAATGCCAATGCCCAGAATCAGCGCGAACCATGAAATGCCGCTCCCACTGCGCCGGATATGCCGGTCTTGACGCTGCCGTTCAGGACGTTGGCGCTCAGGGCGTAAATGTTCGGTTCGGTGGTGTTCGCTGCGTTCAGTACTCATAATGGCTCACTAATTGCCGAAAGCGAGAGTCGAGACGGGGGTGGACCGGTAAATTTCCATTGCGGGAGTCAGGCGGCCAATCGCCTCGGCTAGCGCGACCATTGGCGTAATCGCCGGGATGTTGCTCTGGCTGATAAACCGTTCAGTAAGCTGTTGGATAAAGGCGAAAATATCCGCTTTGTTGAGCGGTTGTAAGCGGGCCAGCGCACCATTCACATCCCGATCATACAAATAGCCCTCGGCAATCATGATCGTATATTCTTCTTGATACGCTGAATCAAGGTCTTGTAAGGGGCTGTTGGTGTTTTCGGCAGGCCAAAGGCCCCACCCGATCACCACCGCCACCGTGCCGCCGATCAAAATCCCGATCAAAAGTGAACCCACGTAGCGTTTTGCCATAGTTTATTCTGAACCTGACCTGCACGACTTGTTCGTCGTCTGTTATAATGCGCACCTGGGTATTATAGCACGCAAACAAAAAGAGCCGGACACATAAAATTGTCCCGGCTCCCGTTCTGAGCTATAAACTGTGCCGAAGGTGGGAGTCGAACCCACACGGGTTTCCCCACACGAGTTTGAGTCGTGCGCGTCTGCCAATTCCGCCACTCCGGCTGAGATGGTAGCAAGTATATGCTGTTTTGAGCGTTCCGTCAATGGTGTTTTCGGTATAGCCCTACAATATTTATGGACGAAAACGACCTGATTCAAGCCGCTAAATGCGGCGATGTTGAATCCTTTAACCAGTTGGTGCTGCTGTACCAGGACACCGCTTATACGGTTGCCTATCGTATTATGGGCGAAACGGAAGCGGCGGCGGACGCCACCCAGGAAGCGTTTATTTCAGCTTTTCGCAAACTCCACCAGTTTCGCGGCGATAATTTTAAAGCATGGGTCATGCGGATTGTCACCAATGTGTGTTATGACGAACTGCGCCGCCGCAAACGCCGCCCCACCGATTCCATTGAGGAGATGCACGAGGTCCAATCCTCGGCGGATGGCAATTTACACAGCCAGCAGGAAAACCCCGAAACCTACGTCCAGCGCAGCGAACTCAGCGCCGCAATTCAGGACTGCATCAACGATCTGCCGGACGATCAGCGCGTGATCGCGGTGTTGGCCGATGTGCAGGAGTATCCCTATCAGGAAATCGCGGAGATTACAGGGCTGGCCTTAGGTACGGTCAAGTCACGGTTGAGCCGCGCGCGGGGCAAGTTGCGCGAGTGTTTGCGGGGCGTCAGGGAACTTTTGCCCGCCGAATACCGTCTTGTAGATAAGTAAAGTCAGTCAATCGTCAGGTAAAACTAGGGATATTGCAAGAGAGCTATGGTCGCACCACACACCACCCCATCGGATCACGATCTGGAACTCCTATCTGCTTATCTGGATGGTGAGTTAGCGCATCGTGAGCGCATATCCCTGGAACAACGCCTGGATCGTGAAACCGAACTGCGCGCCGCGCTGGATGATTTGCGCGAGACAGTCATGATAGTCCGCGATCTGCCACCGCTCAAAGCGCCGCGCAATTTCACGCTTGATCCAGTGCTGTACCGCCGCCCGATCCCCTGGTGGCAGCAGCTATTCACACTCGGTAATGTGCTGCAATTCTCTGGCGCAGTGGGTACGATGGCGGCGCTTCTGCTGATCGTGAGCGCCTTTATGCTTGGTAGTAATTCGGCCAACGATGGAACCAGCGCGCCGGAAGCAGCCTTTGAGCAAGTGGCAGAACCGGGCGAGATTGCGATGTTTGCTTCGCCAACCCGCGCATTTGAAGCGACAGCAACCTTGTATGCCATGAATCAGGCAACGGCGATTGCCAATTCAAACACCGATGCGGCAGCCTTTGATGCAACGCTGGAAACGCAAAGCGAGATATACGCCACCAAAGAAATTTCTGGCACAATGACCGCCGAAAGCCTCCTCTTTGCGGTAACTGCAACACCTTGGCCTACACAGACAATGCCCCCACGCTTAACAGCGACAATGTTGTCAACCGAGGTCATGCCGATGGGCGCTGTTGAATCACAGGCGGATACGGTGGGTGGGCAAGCGTTCGAGGAATCCACGTCTGAGGGGGCTGTCAGTTTTGCGGCGGGAGAAGATACCGCCGATGATGCAGCTTTGCCTACCCCTCAACCATTGATTGTTATGCCGAGTCCAATGCCCGAAAGTCCGACAATGTTGCAGGCCCAACCATCGGCCAGTGATACCGAAGATGACGATACAGGCGAACAGTGGGTTGGAACGCCGGAAGCGGCGCTGGATATGGCGGACTCTGATGTCGCCGCCGGTGATGAGAACGCAACCGCTATGCGGGAGGCCCAATCTACTCCCTCCCCCGCACTTAAAGAGGCAACAGCAAGCCAGACGCCCACTGCGATGCCAGTGGCAAGTGGCATTGGCGACGAAACAAATAGCGTGGGGGCAGCTCCGCCAGCCGATATGACAGATGGACAGCAAGATGCCGAAGCGCCTACCCCGATTGAGCCAATGATGGCTGTGCGCAATGCGAATAAGGATGATTCGCGCGATTACACTGTATTAGCCTTCATTGGCGTGATGCTGCTGGCGGTGTCGCTGGTGGCATTCATGGTCGGACGACGGAGATCGCGCCGCGCATGAGGTTTCCGGTCAACTTCTGTCAGGTTTGCGGCCACGCGATGGCCGAACAAATGGCACATGGCAAACTGCGCCCAGTGTGTCCGGCGTGCGGCTTTATCCACTTTGCCGATCCGAAAGTTGCAGTAGTGGTTTTTATCGAGCAGCACAACCGGGTGCTGTTGGTTCGCCGCACCATGAATCCTGAACAGGGGAAATGGGCGTTACCGGCGGGCTTTGTGGATGCGGGCGAAAACCCACAAGACGCTGCCCAACGCGAAGTCCGTGAGGAAACGGGTTTAGAGGTGGCGATCACGCGCCTGGTGAATGTTAAGGGCGGGCCGGACAGCACTAAACCGGCTAGCGGCGCTTCGATTGTCATCATTTATGAGGCGCAGGTGCTGAACGGCGCGGCGCGCGCCCTGGATGACGCTGACGCCGTGTTATGGTACGCGGCCACTGATCCCCTACCGGATATTGCTTTTGCGAGTACGCGCTCGATGCTCAACGCCTGGATCGCGCACCAGCAAAACTAATTCGTGTCAGTATAGTTATCCGTGCGCATGGTGGCGATCCATTCCGGCGTGAGCCACAACTTCCAGTAAAGGCGCACCAAAAACGGAATATACCGCTCCATCAAAATCCCGATCCACTCACCGGGACCGCCGAGGATGATTTCGCGTTCCCCGCGCACCAGCGCTAATACGGCGCGTTCGGCAACGGCGTCCGCATCCTGCACCTGATACCCGTAGCGTTTAACAATGTCTTCCTGACTCGGCGTGAGCAGTTCGGTATGCGTCCAGGTCGGCAAAACGAGGGTGACATAGACGCCAGTTCCACTCAATTCGCGCCGCAGCGCATCGCTAAAACCAGACACACCGTATTTGGTTGCTGAATAGGCGCTGAACAGCGGCATAGCGGTCCGGCCCAAGCCTGACCCGATATTCAGAATATAACCGTGCTGATTAGCTAACATGTGCGGCAGCGCCAACTGCGTCAAACGGATCGTGGCGGTCAGATTCACATCAACCATGCGGCGCACGGCGGACGAGTCTTGCTCCTGCAACGGACCAACCGGCATCGACCCCGCGTTATTGACCAGAATGTCGATGCGTCCGAAGGTTTCCCGCGTGCGCGTGATGACAGATTGTAATTGTTCATCATCGCTCAAATCGGCGGGAATAACCAGCACCGCCGACGAATACGGTTCGATCTCGCGCCGCACCGCTTCCAGGCGATCTTCGCGCCGCGCCACCAGCACAATCTTCGCCGCACGCCGCGCAAATGCATAGGCCAAC
>JAFGJA010000053.1 GCA_016929355.1 Anaerolineae bacterium
AAACGTGATCGTGTAATCCAGCAGCGTGTAGCGGTATACGGCGGAGAGAATCCCCACCGGGATCGAGATCAGCATGGTCAACAGCAGCGACGACAAACCGAGCAAGGCCGTATTTGGCAGGCGTTCGCCGATCTCCTCCGTCACCGGGCGGCGGCCCGACAGCGAAAAACCAAGATCGCCCTGCACGGCATTTTTCAACCACTGCACATATTGCACCGGGAGCGGATCATCCAAGCCCAGATCGGCGCGCAACCGGGCCAAATCTTCCTCACTGGGCGGCGGTTTATTGGGATCGATGTAGACCGAGGTTGGATCGCCGGGCGCGAGCCGGATGATCAAAAACGCCAGGATCGAAATCCCGATCAACAAGGGGATCATCTGCACGATGCGGCGCAGCAAAAAACGAGTCATGGGGCGTTTACCCTGTGTGAACACGTACCGGGGGCCAACCGAACAGCCCCCGGCACAGAAAATTATCGATCAGATACGGTTCCAGTGGTGCTTAATTCTCGTAAATGCGTTCCGGGTGTTTGAAGTTCGTACCCAGCGAAATATCCAGCATGGCCTCATCAATATTGAAGCGGCTGCTTACGACTGCCGGTTCCGTATTGCGGTACAGGGGCAGTGTCGGCATTTCTTCCCAGAGGATCGCTTCAATCTGTTCGTAGATTGCCATGCGCGTATCGAAATCAGTTTCGGTGCGCGCTTGCTCAAACAGGCTGTTGACCTCTTCATTGCGATAGTTCTCAATGTTCGGCCCCAACGCATCAGTCCACATATAGAAGTTAGAATAGCTGTTTGGTTCCGGCCCGATCACGCTCCACCCGGAGGTGAGAATTTCGAAGGGCTTGTCCACTTTGCGTTCCTGATAGATTTGCTCGACCATCGTTGAGAGGTCACGCAGTTCCAGTTCAGTCTGGATACCGATGTCTTCCCAATACGCTTGTACCACAACGGCATAATCCGAATAGTCACGGAAGCCCCCGGCGAACGACAACAGCGTGATCACCCAGGGTTCGCCGTCCACATCGCGGATACCATCGCCATCCGTATCTGCGATACCCGCCTCATCCAAGAGTTGCGCGGCGCGTTCGGGATCGTAATCGTACCCACCCTGCTTGTCTTGCTCGTAAAACGGCACGACATGATCAAAGTGAGAATTATGCACGACGCCATACCCCTGCCGCACAATGTCTACCACCGCCTGCCGGTCAATGGCGATCATGAGCGCCTGCCGCACGCGCACATCCTGGAACTTGGGATTGTCCAGGTTGAAGAACATCTGGAAGAGGCTGTCTTGTTCGGCAATCGAGATGGTGAACTCGTCATTACCCTCAAACGTGGGCACGGACGCGCCGGGGATATTCGGCAAAAAGTCCACTTCGCCGGTTTGCAGCGCCGCGACCTGTGTTTGTTCGTCGGGGATGATGCGGAAGATCAGGCGATCAATGCACGGACGCCCCCGGAAGTAATCTTCATTCGCTTCCAGCACGATGCTTTCGGCGGTGTTCCATTCCACGACCTTGAACGGCCCGGTCCCAATGGGGGCGCGGTTGAACGGTCCCTCACGCAAATCCTGCCCTTCCAGCACATGCTGGGGCACAATCGGCACGCTGATGTCGGTGAACAGCGAGGCGTTGGGTTCGGTCAGGGTGGCGACAACCGTGTAATCGTCCACCGCCTCAAACTGGATCGGTGTATCACCCTGCATAAAGCGCGGGCGAAACGGCGCAATATCTTCTTCGGAAGTCTGAATCGTCTGGAATGTGTACACAATATCTTCGGCGGTCAGTTCTTCGCCATCATGCCACAACACGCCCTGGTGCAAATTGAAGGTCCAGATCAGACCGTCATCGCTCACACTCCAGCTTTCCGCCAGATCGCCGGTAATCTCTGTGCCCCAGTTTTCGCCACCAAGCGTAAGCGGGTTGAAGATGAACGAGAGCACTGAAACGGACGCGCCATCATTGGCATAGATGCCATTCAAGCTCACCGGATCATCGGTGATCGCCGTGATAAACGTGCCGCCGGTGGTGGGGCACTCAAAGGTATCGTCCATTTGGGCAGCAACCTGGGGCGTTGTGGTGTCAACCCCACTGATGACCATTACCATTGCTACCATGACTAAAACCAGTCCAACTCCGATAACTTTTGTTCGCATTATCTTTCCTCCCTAAATTTTTTCGAACCAGAACAATGTGCGCTAGCTGTTATTAAGACGACTGATTTTGGGGTCTATTACCACTGTGACATTATGCCCCATCGTCATTATCGCCAGTATATATCGCTCCGGGTGCTTATACAACTTTGTGACCGGTGACAGGATGAAAAAAAGGAGCGCGGGCGCGCTCCTCCTTTGATTTTGAGTTGGTAGGGGTGGGGAAGAGATGCTCTAGGGTAAGCAAGATTTGGGCCGGGAGCATTACCAACTCAAAGGATGACACTATCGTAGCACGAATTTCGCGCTAAATCGTTAGGAGGATAGTCCCATTTTTTTGCTGATCCTACTGGGGCCTTATGCTAGTTTTTCCAGGTCTCCAATTTGAGGCGATTATAGCGAACCCGGCGCAAACTAGACTTGACACGCTCTCCTTTGCGTCCTATACTACCCCTAGACTGACCAGTCAGTCTAGACTAACCAGTCAAGTAGAGGAAAATTTCATGACGAAAGAAGAAAGCCGCCAAAAAATCCTCCAGGCTGCGTTTGCTGCGTTTGCCGAAACGGGCTACAGCCAGACCAGCATGGATGACATTGTGAAACGAAGTGGTCTTAGCAAAGGCACACTGTACTGGCACTTTAAAAACAAGCAGGAGTTGTTTCTCGCTACCGTTGGAATGGTCATGAATGAATGGGATACCCAACTGGCCCAATTAGCGGAGGCGGGCGGATCGGCGGATGAACGTATCCGCACCTTTTTTGCGCAGGCCGGGGCTGTGTTTACAGAGAACAAAAATTTCATCGGCCTGATGGTGGATGCCTTTTTCCAATCGTATCAAATGGAGGAGGCCGGACAGATCATGAACACCATCTATACTCGGTTCATCGGCCATATCGAACGCATTGTGCAGCAGGGCATTGACAACGGCGAATTTCGTGAGGTCGATCCACACATGGCGGCGGTGTCATTGATGGCGGGCGGGGATGGCGTATCCATGTACATCCTGTTCGAACCGGATTGGGATGTCGGGCACGCGCTCAACACCATGATCGATCTCATTTTACGTGGCTTACGTAAAGAAGAAGCGCCGCAACCGGCGGCTCCTGAACAGGAGAATTAAGTATGATCCAAATCCAAAATCTCAATCGCCATTTTGGGGGGCGATTCCGGCAGGCGAAAGTTTCCGCCATTGCCGGACTCGATCTCACCATCCAACCGGGCGAATTGTTCGGGTTGGTGGGACCGGATGGCGCGGGCAAAACCACCACGCTGCGCATTCTGGCGGGTATCCTGAAACCCTCATCCGGCACGGCGACGGTCAACGGGCATGATGTGGTAGACGATGCCGAAGCAATCAAGCAAGAACTCGGCTACATGCCGCAGCAGTTCGGCCTGTATCCCGCTTTGACCGTTGATGAAAACTTGAATTTCATTTGTGATGTGTTCGGCGTGTTCGGGAATGCACGCGAACAACGCATTCAGGAATTGCTGGACTTCACCAATCTGCATGAATTTCGCGGGCGGTTAGGGCGGCAGCTTTCTGGCGGGATGCAGAAAAAACTCAGCCTGACCGCCGCATTAGTCCACCATCCCAAAGTGCTGCTGCTGGACGAACCGACTACGGGGGTTGATCCGGTAGCGCGCCGCGAATTTTGGGACATCCTGACCATGCTGCATACGGAAGGATCGACAGTTATCGTCAGCACGCCCTATATGGACGAGGCCGAACGCTGTAACCGGGTCGGCTTGATGTACGACGGGCAGTTGATGGTTTGCGATACGCCCAACGCCGTTAAGCGGATGCTGCCGGGCATGATGTTCGCGCTCCGCGCGGATAACCTCATGCTGGCGGAAAACGTGCTCAAAACGGTAGAGGGTATTCACGACATTCAGCCTTACGGCGACGTGCTGAATCTGCTGGTAGAAGATGAATCTGTCGGCACACGCATCACCGCCTGCCTGCATGACGCGGGAGTCAAAATCGAAAGTCTGCGCCCCGCGCCACCGCGCCTGGAAGAAGCCTTTATCTATTTTGTGCGGCAATTTAGCACGAATCATGTACAGGAGGTAAGCGCATGACGAACCGGCATATGATGGCGATTGCGCGCAAGGAATGGCTGCACATCACGCGCGATCCCATGACGATTTTTTTGCTGGCGATTGGCCCGGTGCTGATGTTGATCCTCGTCTCCTACGCGATGGCGACGGATGTCGAAAACGTTCCCACCGTGATCTACGATCTTGACCAATCCGAGTTATCCGGCCAACTGGCGGACGAACTCGACGCGACCAACGTGCTAGACGTGCAGGGCTATGTCAGCAGCGAAGCAGCGTATCAGGACAAACTCGAACGGCGCAAAACCAAACTCGTCGTGATCATCGAGGAGGGTTTTGGCGAGCAAATCAGCACGCTGGACGGGCTGATGAGCCTGGAAACGGCCAAGCCAAAATTCAGCTTCGTCATTGACGGAACCGATCCGATCTCGGCGGAAACCGCGCTCGAAGCCGCCATGAAAACGAGTGAGGCATTTGTGACCGGTCAGCTTGGCGCAGTGTTGGACGAGCAGCAAGCGGCGGGCATGGCTGACGATCTGATCACCCTGTACCGCTTGCAACTTGAATCGCCCATCAATACCACCGTCGAAAATCGCTACAATCCCGATCTCAAAGCGATCTGGGACCTCGTGCCCGCTATGATCGCGGTGGCGCTGGTCCTGCCGGGGATGAGCATTTCGACGGTCATCGCGCGCGAACGCAGCGAAGGCACACTCGAAGCACTGGTCGCTACGCCGATCAATAAACACGCGATTTTGCTGGGAAAATCGCTCCCCTACATGATCACTTCGCTGATTAACGTCTGCCTGATGTATGTTGTCGCGCGGGTGGTGTTTGACGTGCCCTTCCGGGGCAGCCTGCCGCTTTACCTGCTCTTATCCGCGCTGTATGCGTTCGCCACCCTCTCGATTGGCCTGCTGTTCAGCATCCTGATTCCGAGTATGGAAGCGGCGCTCTGGGCGTCGATGATGTTTTTCCTCTTTCCCGGTGTTTTGCTTTCCGGGATGTTCTTCCCGGTGGATGTATTCCCATTCCTCGTCAAGATCGAAACCATCGAGTTACCGGTGGTAAGCGGCGTGATCATCAATCGGGGCATGTTCCTGCAAGGGGTGGGCGCGCGCGAACTCTGGTGGAATATCGTCGTGCTGCTGATTATTGCGCTGGAAGGCTTCGAGATCGCCGGGCGGCTGTTCAAGAAAAGGATTGCGTAACCATGTCAGGACGAGTTCTCAACATTGCCTGGAAAGATATGCTGCATCTGTGGCATAACCGCACCTTGCTTATCCTGGTCATCTTTGGCGCGGCCTGTGAACTGCTGCTCGTCGGATGGGCGACTGGGGCGGAAATAGACGATCTAAAAACAGTCGTGATCGATCACGATCAGACCGCCATTAGCCAGGGCTTGATCGATGCATTGGGCGCAGCGAGTGCGCTCACGCTGAACGAAGATGCCGTTAGCGACCTCACCAAACACAACACTCGTGACGCGGCGCTAGATGATACCTTCACCGGGGGGAATTTCATCTTCAACCCCGATAATGTGCTGGTGGTCGAAATTCCGGCGGGATTTGGCGCACAACTCACCGCCGGGGAACAGCCACAAGTGACGCTCACCCTCAATGGCGCGAACAGCGTCGGCAGCACCACCGCCCGTCGCGCTGCCGAAGAAGTCCTGTATACGTATGGCGCGGTGGTTCTCACGCAAAATATGATGGAACACATGGGACAAACGCCGCCGAGCGCCGATCAGATCGTCGCCAGCCTGGAATCCAACCACCCGGATGTAGTTGTGCGCTATAACGAGGAACTGGATCGCGCCGCCTATACCACGCCCAGCGAAGCCGCGTTTGTGCTGTACATCATTGCGATCATGGTCGCGGCGTTTATGCTTGCCCGTGAGCGCGAATATGGCACGTTTGAGCAGTTGCTCGTTATGCCACAGCGCCCGATTGAGATCATCATCGGCAAAGCGATCCCCGCGCTGCTGGTCGGTTACGCTAACTTTATCCTGGTGTTAGTCGAGATGAACGTGGTGTTTGATATTCCGGTGCGCGGCTCGTTGTTGCTGCTGCTAGTGTTGGCGATTGGCTATCTGTTCGTGGAACTCGGACGCGGCTTTATGGTAGCCATGATCGCCCGCACGCAAAATCAAGCGCTGTTGATCGTGATGCTCATGGCGTTCGTGGACATCACCTTCGCGGGGTATGCCGTGCCAGTGGAATCCATGCCGCAGGTCATGCAGGCGCTCTCGAACCTGTTCCCGATCCGGCACTGGATGATCATCTTACGTGGCATCCTGCAAAAAGATATTGGCCTGGATGTGCTGTGGCCGCAATTGGTCTGGTTAGCGGCCCTGGGCCTGATCATCAATGGCATTACGTTGTGGTTCTTCCGCCGTTCGTTGGCGGAGCAGAAATAGGAGCGATACTTATGAGAAACAATCACACGACCCACGAAAACGTGATCGATGTCCAAAACCTCTCGCGGAAATTCGGCTCCTTCATCGCCGTTGATGGCATCTCGTTCAGCATCCCACGCGGCCAGATTTTCGGCTTCCTGGGGCCGAACGGTTCCGGTAAAACGA
>JAFGJA010000484.1 GCA_016929355.1 Anaerolineae bacterium
GCAGGGAGGGACTTGGCTCCCCTTGCCCTGCGTGCGGGGAAAGGGGCTGGGGGATAGGGGTTAATTTGGAAAACTGCAAAGATAGAGCTTATTTTGTTCCCACCAACTGATCGCGCGTCATCCAGCCGATCTGACCCAGGCAATCGACCTGAAAATAGGCTGTACCGTCGATCTGGCCCATCGCCAGAAGCGTGACCTGCGTATTGGCCCAACAGCTACCGGATGCCAACGCTTTCGGCTTGGGAGCTTCGTAGAGCAGCGCAATCGGGGGTGTGCCGGGCAGCGTGGCGAAATCACCCACGACGAACTGCGGATCATCATACGGTTCCAGCGCCAGCGCCGGATCAAGGTCTACCAGATCAACTGCCGGGAAACCGACATAGGCGCGCCACCCGTTTTCCAGATCGAGAAATGATGTGCCGGTGGCTTCTTCCAGCGCATCCGTAAATGAGATGCCGCTTCCGTTCAGCGCCACGATCTGCGCGTGCGTGTCCAGCCCGTAGCGGTCAATGAGCCATGTCACGAACGATTGCCCGACATCGTAGTTCAAATACTGGCAGCCATCGGCTTGAATCATCTCGCGCGAAATGCTGTCCTGACTCAAGGGTGGGATGTCTTGCAGCGTGGCGAGTTGGCGCAAGCGATCCTCAAACGGCCAGGAATTGCTCCCATACGCGAAGTATTCCGCCTCGCCTTCCATCCACCAATCAGGCGCTTGCAGCCCGTAATCGAACTGGTACAGGTGCGTGATCTCGTGCGGAATCCCGGCGTAAATCGTGGAATTGAGCCGCGTTGCCACCGTACTCTTGCGCTGGCCGGTCTCTGCGGGTAGCCAGATGCAATCGTTATTGCGCGTGAAGGTTTCATCGCGGGGCGCAAAATGCAGGATCGTCATGCCGAGATCGCGGCTGGTCCAACCGCCGACGGTAGGACTGGTGATGCCCGACCCGGTGATCTCGTTCAGCGTTTCGCGCGTGGGATACAGCACGGCGAGCGGCGTATAGCTCAACGATCCGCCAAACCCCGCGATCCGGCGCGGTTCCGTCGCTTCCATCGCTTCGACGACGCTGGCGGCAACCACATCAGGATCGATCTCGTCTGCGCCGAACCAATACGCGATGATCGTATCGGCCTCAACCCGGAACCATGCGCGCGTGGGATCGGCATACACGGCGTCGATGGGCGCGGTTTCGAAGGTGACGCCGGTTGCATCGCGCACGCGCCAGATAAATTGGAACGGTGTCCAGGCGGGTTGGCCTTCGCCTGTCGGCCAGACCTGCGCGGTCCATGTCGCGGTGGTCGCGTCCCATTCGGTTGATACGCGCTCGCGCGATCCGTTCACCAGTTCGATGAATAGCTGCGCATTGTCAATCGCACCATTGGCCGACTGCGCTGTGAGCGTGAAGACCATCCCGCGCGGATACTGCGACATGGCGGTCAGGTTGCTCAAGGTGATGCCGTCCTGTGTCATGTTGGGGAAGGTGAGCGTTTCTGTTTCGCCGCCGACAATGGTCAGGGTGTAATTATATGTCGCCACGGGATAGGGTGTTGGGGTCGGGATGATGGCTTCTTGCTCGGCTGGCGCGGCTAGTACCGGGAATGCGAGCGCGGTGATCATGAGTGCCGCCAGCAGCAGCGCCAGTGTGCCTAAACGGAATAAGATTCTGTTGGCTAGATGCATTGTAGTATTTCCCCCTCATTAAGAAATCTCAAGTATCTGTAAGGTTATATCCATTTTAGGCGAAAAATGGTCATTAGAGGGCGATTAATCGGCGGCGCTGTGCGGAATTTGAATGTTGATCGCGCTGAGGAGTTCGCGGGCTTCAGCAATTCCTGCGCTGCCTTGCGCGACAAGTGTCTCATACTCGCTGTGATCGAGCGTGATAGTCTCGGTCAACTCGTTTCCGCGTTTATGGACCAGTGATTGCAAAAGATTAAGCTGCGCGGAGGTTAGTTCCAAATCTGTCTGAAGGGTATCAAACACGCTATGGACTGGCCGTAATTCAATATTCAGGATATATCCCCCGTTGTTCCAGACTTCTTCCCAGGGCATTGCTGCGGTCAATTGCGTATTGGCGCTCCAAAAAGCGGCGGTGATGATAGGTTGGGCAAGCCCACCATGTTCCTGTAACAAATAGCTCAGGACTTTATTGTTAGCGAGGGTGCGCAAATCGTCGGGTATGCCGTTCAAAAAAGGCGCAATGCTATAGGCTGATTCTGGTTTATAAGACGTGCTGCGAGTTGAGAAAAATGCCCCTGTGACGGTGTGGTGGTCGGCAAAATGAATCGCACCGCTTGCCCCCATTGTGTCTTGACGTAAATAGGTTTTGCCATCCCATACCACTTCATGCGCCAGTATAGGATCACTCGTTATCCAGATCGCATGAGCAATTGTGTTGAGCAGCGCGCCGCGCCATAAATCACGGATCAAAGGATAATCACTGTTTGTTGCGGGCATGGGTACTCCTTAATTGGGCAAACAGCCTATCGCCCGGATCACGATAGGCTGATAATGCAGCACACCATCCGCATCCACGAACGCTCCTAAGCGTGCGCGTAGTGCTGCTGTAAATGCGGTGCGCGTCGGGGTATCCATCGCGCGTAATTCTGCATCCCGATCCGTTCCGGCGAGCGCATAAGCCATGAACGCAGCGATATTGACCGGGATCGTAACCGGGGCAACTTCGCGTGAATCCGTGATCGCAAAGCCGAGATCGGTCAACCACTCGGCGTAATCGTCGGCATCCTGCAAGACATCCGTCCATTGGCGCTCGGCCAGATCACGCGCGAGCCACTCGCGTAACGCAGCCAGATCAGGCGGGGGATCGGTGACGCGAAAATCGGCTAACACAGCGCGCACGATCTGATCGAGTTTTGTGACCGGCCCCCATTCCTGGATTACGATCCGGCCACCGGGCGCGATCACGCGGCGCAGTTCGCGCCATGCTCGATGTGGATCGGCGGCGTTGAGGCCGAATGAGGCAGTGATCAGGGTGAAGGTGTGTGCGGGAATGGGGAGGCGGTGGAGGTCGGCGTGGGTGAAGGATACCTCACCCCCCGGCCCTCTCTTCAAACTTGGAGAGGGGGAGTCAGGTTTGTTTCTCTGTGGTGTTATGAGTGTGATGTTTGCGTTATCTGGATGGGCGGGGTCGAGTCGGTGAGCGCGATTCCCCCCTCTGCCCTCTTGGATGGAGAGGGGGGGCAGGGGGGTGAGGCCGTTTTGCGCACAAGCTACTAGTAAAGACTGTATTGCCACATCCACGCCAAGCACCGATTGCACATCGGGCGCGATCCGGCGCGCAATTGGCCCGGTCCCGGCCCCGACATCCAAAACGCGATCCGCCATACTCGGCGCGGCATAGCGCATGAAGTCATCATAGAGCGGCGCGAGGACAGGTTCCACCACGTCAACATGGCGCGCGGCGGCATCATTAAACAGGTGTTGCATCAGGCGCAGGTGATCGCGGGCCGGATCACTCACCACGCCAGCCTTCCGCCGTTTCGAAAATCAAGTGATCGACCACTGCGTTGAGCGCTTCGCGCTCAGTTGCGCCCTCATCGAGCGCATGGCGATAAATCTTCAACTGGCGATCCGCGCTTGTGCCGTTGTTTAGAATGGTATTGACGTGCTCAAGTTCCTGGCGCGAATCAAGCCCATCGACGACATCATCGACAATCGCCAGCAGTTCCCGCGCCAGAAACCGCATGGGGACTTCTTCCTGTTTGCCGAAATCGATCAGTTTGCCATCAATGCCATAACGCACGGCCCGCCACTTGTTTTCGTCAATGTACATGCCGCGATAAATGCGCCAGGATTGATTCTGGTTGCGCAGTTCGATCATTTTGGCGGCGAGGGCCTGGATCAGCGCGACGACCGCCAGCGCATCATCAATGTGGGTACACACATCACAGATGCGGATTTCGAGCGTGCCGAGGTCCGGGTGGGGGCGCGCATCCCACCAGATTTTAGTCGGATCGCCCAGGCTGGTTTCTTTGCTGGTTTCCTTTTGTGTATCGCCGCGCCGCGTCAATGAGCCGACTTTGCCCATCAGATTCACGTACTGCGCGTATTCGGCGTAGCTGGAAAAATGCGGCGGGATGCCGGAGCGCGGCATATTTTCGAAGATCAGACTCCGGTAGCTTTTGAGGCCCGTATCGCGCCCATCCCAAAAGGGGGAGGACGTGGTGAGCGCGAGGATGTGCGGCAGAAAATAGCGGAGTTGGTTCAAGACATCAACGGTCAATTCGTAGGCATCGGGCGTGATCCCAAAGCCGAGATGGACATGCATTCCGAAGATGAGCAGGCGGCGGGCGGCGTCTTTCATTTCGCTCGCCAGATCGTCGTAGCGCGCCCCGGCGCTGATGCGCTGTTCCTGCCAGCGCGAAAAGGGATGGGTCGAGGCGGCGACGATCTTACGCCCGTGTTCTTCGGCGACTTCGGTCACGGTGCGGCGCAGCCGGATGATCTCCTGGCGCGCTTCCTGAATGTTGCGGCAAATATGGCTGCCCACCTCAATCTGCGATTGCATGAATTCCGGTTTAAGTTGGTTGCCTAATACGATCCGGCCCCGGCCCATCATTTCCTGTACATACGAGGTCAGTTCGCGTGATTCCGGGTCGATGATCTGGTATTCTTCTTCGATTCCAAGCGTTAACGGTGCATTTGGCATGACGCCCTCTCCGTTGTATTCTCAGCCGGGTAGGATAAGTTTACTATACTCATCCCTCACAAATCTGCAATGTAATATTAACCAAAACGTGCTATTCTTAGGTCGGGGTGCAGGCAGAATGCGGTGCAATGAAAAGAGGCTGGCGATGGCGTATAAAATTGTATCGGTTGAGGACGACGCGCAAATTGCGGAACTCCTGCAATTTGTTTTGCAGCATGATGATCTCAAAGTTCATTTCGCGCATGATGGCGTAACCGGGCTAAAGCTGATTCGCTCCATGCGGCCCGATCTGATTTTGCTGGATGTGATGTTGCCTGAACTGAGCGGCTGGGAGATTTATGATACGATTCGGGCGGAAGAGGCGCTGCGGCAGGTTCCGGTGATTATGGTATCGGTTATGGCTGAGAACCGTGATCGTAAAGCGGTGTTTGCCCACAGCCCGATTGATAGCTATTTCACCAAACCCTTTGATACGCGGCGGCTGCGTGTCGAAATTGAGCGCATGTTAGGCGTCCGTTTGTGGGATATGCCCCCGGTGCGCAGCGTGAGCACGACTGAAGATTCAGTCCCGCCTGTTGATCCGGCAGTCCTGGCCGATTTGTTTCATACGACTGTGCAGATTGTCCCACCGCCGGAGATTCCGCCATCGCCAGCAGTCGCACCGCCTGCTGCTGCCGATCTGGACGATACCCAACCCGCGCTGCCTTTGCGCCCGATGCAACCCGCGCGCCCGGCCAAGCGCCAAGAGCACCCTGGGTCTGATCCTGTCGATCCAACCGACCATGCCCCTGCGGATTCAACCGCCCAGCATGGTGAAGCATCTGCGGATACATAATGGAACATAATGGAGCTTTATGACGAACCAACTCACCACCGATCCTATGACAGACACATCCCATCCTGCCCATCAAGCGCGGTTGATCCTGGTTGATTCGGAACATTTCGCCGTCCGGTTTTTAGTGCCCGTGCTATCATTAGGTTTAGTGATTGTCGTGCATATTCTGGGGGCCGCGTTGTTGGCGGGCCAAGTCGAAGGCGCGAGTCCGGGCTGCGTGATGCTGCCCGTTGACGCGGTTGTGCTGTACGTTGGCGGCCAGCTCATCGAACGCCTGTTGAAACGTGTCTTGCCCAGCCGCCGTTCGGCGCAACTGGACGACAAAGCCCTGGTAATCATGGATGGGCGTACCCGACCGCCGCTAACGATCACATTTGATTGGTTGCAGACCGTGAATGTCAGTGCGTGGCGCTTTGATATTCCGCGCCGGGCGCGTGTGCCGAAGGGCTGGTATTGCATGGCGGTGCATCTGCTGCAAGATGAAACCGAAGCCGTGCTGTATACCTTCATGCCGCCGGAAGAAGCCGAACTGGTCATCGGCTATAATCGCTTTGTCCGGCTGCGTTCGCGCAAGGAAACTGAGGCCAATTCTGATCTCAGCGCGGTTGCCGAACAGCGCCGTTTGCTCAAGCTAGAAGATATACGGTGGAATGATGGCGCGGAGATCACCAAAGATGATTTTCGCGCTTTGCTGACCGTGATGCAGCGCCGCGTGGCGGGCTGGTATTAGGGCCAATATCAGCCTGCGCAGTTTAACAGGGGAGGCAGTACGATGAACGTGTTTGTCATGATGCCTTTTCAGGATTCGTTTCGCCAAGTGTATGAGGAAGTCATTGCGCCAGTCGTGCGAGAAAATGACATGGAACCGGTTGTCCTGGAACCGGGCGTAGGTCGGGCGGTAGTGCCTGGACCCATCGACGCACAAATCATTGATGCTATCAAAACATCCTATTTTTGCATCGCCGATCTTACGGGCAATAACCCTAATGTCATGTATGAAGTGGCCTATGCTCATGCGTTGGGAAAAAAGGTGATTCTCATTACGATGAGGGTTGCATCTGATCTGCCGGTTGACGTTCGCCATCATGGGGCCATTGAGTACTCGCCAGATAATGATTACGAAACCCTAAGAGTGGGTTTGCACCGATCAATTAGAGAGTTTCTCGACGCCGGCGGTGAGGAGATTCAACTGCTGCGGCGCGCCTTGACGCCTGCCAGTATTGATGCGAATGCGACACAATTTGTTGTGGCGACAAATCCGCGCTCATATCGTGCGGCGTTTGGACGAGTTGGCGGGCAAGGTGGCCCGCCTAGAACTTTTTCCGATTATGTGGGCATTCGCGGTTTAATGCAATCCTTTGGTTCGATCTATGGGTTGGGGAAATTGCCTGAACTGCTTAACCCAGATGATTTTAATGATCGGGTGTTTGATGAACAGCAATGGATAAATCTGTATACCATTGGTAGCCCGAAATCTAACCGGTGGACGGGTATGTTAATGGCGGAGTTCTTTGCGAATCATACGCCTGGGTGGGAATTTAAACCTGATCCAGAGAGTAATGAGATCATGAATCCCAGGGTTATTGTGCGGCAAGGCGGCGAAAGCTACGTGATTGAAGGGGTCGAGGATGTAGACATACGAAAATGGGATTTTGGTCTCGTGATCAGAGGTCCACATCCTAAA
>JAFGJA010000054.1 GCA_016929355.1 Anaerolineae bacterium
CAAACGCACGGATTTGTTTTCTGCGGCTTCAACGATCACTACTACGCCAATCAAGACATTGCCTTGTTTTTCACTAAAACCATCTAGCTAACCATGAATAACTCTGACAATTTTCTCGCGGTGCTGGAACTCATCAACGATATTTTGCTGGCTACCATCGTCATCATTGCCGCGTCGATTCTGCTCAATAATCTGACACGCGCCTTGCGTGATCGCGTCACACGCACCTCAAGCGGAGTGCTGGTTTGTGTCATTGTGGCCTATCTCGCGGATGGTTTCGTCGCGCTCGATCCCGATTATGACTACCTGGAAACCTGGTTCCGGTTGCAATGGATCGGCATCGCGTTTGTGCCCGCCGCGCTGGTCCATCTATCCGATGCGCTGCTTGCCACCACAGGCCGCCCTTCGCGCGGCAGGCGGCGTAATGTGGTCCGTATCTCGTATACGATCAGCTTGATCATCACGCTGCTGGCGCTGTTCTCCGATTACGTGATTCACGGTCCCTATTTTGGCAGCATCCCCCACATGAAAGCCGGTCCTGGCTTCCTGATCTATATCGCCTACCTGTTGGTAGTGGGTACATTTGCCACGATCAATGTGCTGCGCGCACGGCGGCGCTGCCTGACCCGCTATACCCACCGCCGCATGACCTATCTGTTGATCGTGTTCCTGACGCCCGCCTATGGCCTGTTCCCCTATACGTTAATCGGCAATCTGGGCAATGAACGCCAGGCCGGGCTGATGATTGTCTTGAATCTCGCCAACCTGATCGTGATGTTCATGCTCGTGTTTATGGCCTATCCGCTCTCCTTCTTTGGTTCAGAAAAACCGGATCGCGTGGTCAAAACACAATTTCTCGAATTCATGCTGCGTGGCCCGATGACAGGCGCAGCCGTGTTAGCTGCGATTGTGTCTGTTCCACGCGCGTCAAACGTGATGGGCATTGACGGGGATGCGGTTGTGCCGTTTGTGGCAGTGGGTATCGTGATGCTGCTCCAATGGTCAATCACGCTGCTGCTGCCCTGGTTACAACGCTGGCTGGTTTACACCCAGGATCAACACCGCGCGCAGTGGATTCAGCAATTAGGAGATCGGTTGCTTACCCAAACGGACGCCGATCAACTCCTTGAATCGACGCTCGCCGCGATTTGCGATCTGCTGCGAGTATCAACGGCCTTTGTCGCGCGGCTTGAACCCAATGGCGCGCAGTTGGTCCAGGTAGTGGGGGCGTTAGCGCCCTCGCCGGAAGCGCTCACCGCTCCCGAATTATCGACGCTCGCCAACGGTTTGCACCATACCCCCACCTCCCAGGCGGAGACAGAATTGGGGTTGAAACGCAGTGGCAATTTCTTCATCTGGCGCTCCTATTGGTTGGCCCCCCTACGCTATTCGCAACCGGCCGCTAACGGGATGGCTCCCCCCTTACTCGGCGTGTTAGGCGTCTGGGCACGCGCGCCTGAACCTGATCTGCAAACCGAAGAGTGCGAGATGCTGGAAAATCTGATCGAACAAGCCGCCCATGTGTTAGAAGGTGTCCAGAATCAATCGGAAGTCTTCATCATTCTGGAAGGGTTGGCTTCGCAAATGGATTTTATCCAACACATGCGCGATACCTCACAATTTGGGCATGTCGCGCCCCGGTCTGCACCCACCAGCGATATTGTCTCCGATCCTGAATTTTCGAATCTGGTCAAAGACGCGCTGCGCGATTATTGGGGCGGGCCAAAACTAACTCAGAGCGAACTGCTCAACCTCAATGCCGTGTGGCGCGAAATGGAAGAAGCCGACGATAACAACCCGGTGCGGGCACTGCGGACCGTCCTAACGCAAGCTATCGAGAATTTGAAGCCGGACGGTCAGCGCAGCCTGACCACTACCGAATGGATCCTCTACAACATTCTGGAAATGCGCTTTTTGCAGCGCCGCAAAGTACGCGACGTGGCGCTGCGGCTAGCCATGAGCGAATCCGATCTGTACCGGAAACAACGGATCGCTATCGAAGAAGTAGCGCGTCAAATCGAAGAGATGGAGCGCAGCACCACCGAAAATAACGCCAAACAGCCATCACCAGACAACAATTCTTCATCTGAACTCAACAAATCATAGATTATTCAAGTATTAATGAGGGTTTGCCATTCACATCACATTCTCACAAGCTCTGTGTTTGACAATGGTTTTGCGCGTTTCTATAATGAGCGCGCTGACATATAGCATTGGATAACTAACATTGTGACGCTGGGTATGGTTGAGGAAGGTGTAAAAAAGATGACGACTGAGGTTCAACAGTATAATTCCGCCCCCCCATTACCACCTGACGAGGGGTATTGGGCCGCCTTATTAGAAGAGGGTGAAGTCGCCAGCCGCGAGCTTGACCCGCCGGAAGATTCACATTGGGAGGCGTTTGGCCTGGATACGCCCAATGCCCAAACCGATCAACAAACTGCTTACAATGGGTCCCAGGCCGATTGGGAGCAGGTCCAACAAGTATTTGAATCTGATACCACCGTTGAATTAAATGTTATAGGTCATAATCGAGGAGGATTACTGGTTGAATGGAACAGTTTAAGAGGCTTTATCCCCGCCAGCCAACTGCTTGATTTCCCCTCCATTGATGATAGTCACTACCGGCGCGATATCCTCGCCTCACGCATCGGCCAACCCCTGAAACTCCGCGTGATCGAATTGGACCACGAACAAAATCGCCTGATTCTGTCTGAACGTGCAGCACAAGTCCAACCGGGCACGCGCGCCAGCGTCTTGAACACGATCAGCGAGGGTGACATCTGTTCGGGGCGTGTCACCAATCTTTGCGATTTTGGCGTCTTCGTTGATCTCGGTGGCTTAGAGGGATTGATCCACATCAGCGAACTGAGTTGGGGCCGAGTGGGTCATCCCAATGACATTCTCAATCGTGACGACATTATCCAGGTCTATGTCATGGCCGTTGATCAAGCCCAAGAACGGGTGGCCCTCAGCCTCAAGCGTCTGCATCCCGATCCCTGGCAGACCGTCGAAAAACGCTATTATATTGGACAAATCGTTGCAGGCATCATTACCAATGTTGTTGATTTCGGTGCGTTCGCCTGCATTGAAGAAGGGTTGGAGGGGTTAATTCACGTCTCTGAACTGGCCGAAGGTCACTTTTTGCACCCGCGTAATGTGGTGAAGGAAGGCGAAACCGTTCACGCCAAGATTCTGAACATTGACGGAACCAATCGCCGCCTGGGATTAAGTTTGCGCCGGTAAAATCACCCGAAAAATTAGCCCATCACGCCCAGGTGAATTGGTGGCCTGGGCGTCATTTTTATATTAAGTTCTTGAATTTCTCTGCGTTCTCTGTGCCTCTGCGGTGAACTAAAAGGAGTCTCCAAAATGAAATTTCATCCTTCCGAACTACTCAGCACCTACAGCATTGTCGCGCGCGATCCCGAAACCGGGCAAATGGGCGTTGCCGTACAGACGCATCAAATGTGCGTGGGCTGGATCGTGCCCTGGCTGCTGCCCGGCGTCGGGGCCATTGCGACACAATCACTCGTAAATGTGAGTTTCGGCCCGGTGGGACTCGCTATGCTGCGCGAAGGCATCGCCGCCCCACAGATTATCGAAGGATTGATTGCGTCCGATCCGATGGCACACCGGCGGCAGGTCGCGGTGGTGGACGCGAACGGACTCGTCGGCGCGTGGACGGGCGATGGCTGCATCCCTAAAGCGGGACACAAAATGGGCAATGGCTACAGCGTGCAGGCTAATATGATGACCAATCCCACCGTTCCGGCAGCGATGGCTGACGCCTACGAATCCGCTTCTGGCGATCTGGGACAGCGCATGTTAGCCGCCCTGCAAGCTGCGCAAGCCGATGGCGGCGACATTCGTGGGATGCAGTCCGCCGCAATCAAGGTGGTATCCGGCGATGCCAGCAAACACGATTGGGAAACGGATTACGATCTGCGCGTGGACGAACACGCCACGCCGGTTGATGAACTCGCGCGCCTGATCCGTTTGCGCCACGCCCAACTCATTGAGGGCAAAGGCTATGCCGCGCTTGGTGATGACAAACGTGAGGAAGCGCTCAAACTGTGGGCAGAAGCGCGTGCCACAGCGCCCGAACTCGAAGAACTCGCCTTCTGGCAAGCGACAACATTAGCCGACGAACACAATGATGTCGCCACCGCCGCCGAAATTTTGCGTCCCGCGCTGGCGAATGATCCGCTCCGCGCGCAGTGGATCGACCTGATCACCCGGCTGCAAATGTGCGGGTTATTGGAGCGCGAAGGAACTGCCGAGGAATTGATCGCAGCGCTGAATGGATAGTACAATTTTAGCGGTTTTGCTCCCCCTCTCCAC
>JAFGJA010000055.1 GCA_016929355.1 Anaerolineae bacterium
ATTGGCGTTCGCCGCGCCGGAGACTCTGACGACCTTGCGCCGCCATTTCATCGGCGTAGGTTTCAATACCAGCCGCTTTGATGCGCGCGATATTGGCAGGACGATTGGAGCGGAAAATGAGCGCAAAAATACGTGACATGAAGTTATCGAATTTGCCGCACTCGGTTACGCTGGCGAATTGCGTGCAGGCGGCACAGGTCGCATAGTTGTTTTCCTGACAGCAGGTGCGAATCTTGCACCACCCGGCTTTTTCATTCTCCGCACAGCCGGGACATTTGCCGCGTTTGTATTGCCCACACGCGCCGCAGTACAGCCCACAAAATGCCACCAATTTAGGATCACCACTGGTTGTTGACATGGAACGCTCCTCAAAGCACACGCTTTCATCCGATCTGTCCCTTAGTTTAGCACAAATGTTCTTAGTAATCAAATAATGCTGCCCGTGCGGGTGGAAAGTTCATGTAGGGCAGCACCGATGTGTGCTCCCAGTCGCGCAGCGCGCGACACGTGGCAAAGCCACGCTGGTTCGCCCCTACAAAAACATGCGAATCACTGTCCTGTGTTGTTGCTGCCTGACTGTGAAAACTGTAAAAAATTTTGACGGATTCGGGCTGGTAACTACAATAGTAGACAGTGCGTATACTATTGTACGGGGCGTCTATTGATAGACAAGGAGACTAGTTATGGCGCGCAGTCGCCACGAGCAGCGCAAAGCCGCCACGCATCAAGGGTTGATCGATGCGGCGCGCGACGTGATCGCCGAAAAGGGCTACAACTATGTCGATATTCTCGACATCACTGAACGCGCGAATGTGAGCAAGGCGACCTTTTACAAGCATTTTGCCAATAAAGAAGCCTGTGTCCGCGAATTGATGGAGCAGGGGTTTGATGCGTTGGTTATCGAAGTCCTTAGCGTGGATCGTCCCGATACCATTTCGCCGGAATGGATTCAGCAGAGTTTTACCAAAGTGTTCGGCTGGGCCGAGGCGAATCGTGATTTCCTGCTGATCATGGTAGGTGGAGCGGCTTCGACGCAATTGAACGCTTTTGGGCGGAACTATATGGCCGAGGTGGTCGAGCGGACCATCGCGTCCGATTTTATCCCCGCCGATACCCCCGCGCGCTTCCCCCCGATTGTCCAGGCGCAGATCATCACCGGCATTGTGATCCAGTTATTGGGGTGGTGGTTGGAAGCCGAAACGGATTATTCTGCTTCTGAAATGGGGCGCATTGTGCAAGAAGCATTGTTGTTAGGCATTGGAACATTGATTTCGTAAGCGAGGAGGCAGTGGGATGTTTTTTGAACGAATAGGACATTGGGCGACTCATTACCGGATTCCGATCATTGTGGCCTGGGTCGCGGCGGCGATCATCATTACGGTGGTGGCTCCCAATATTGAAGAAGTCGCCAGTTCGGATACGGCGGATTTTTTGCCGAGCGATGCGCCGTTTGCCTTCGCGGACGATGTGTATACCGCCACCTTTGGGAGTGATAATGCGACCAGCAGTACGATAATCCTCTTTGATGCGCGCGAAAAAGCGGGCGGCATCTTCAATCAGGATGCGGCGACATTTGAGGAAAAAATCGATACGGAAATCGGGCACTTTTTGGATGAATTGGGTGCATGGTTGAATAGCGACGCAGTGCCCGAAGGTATCCTGTCGGCAGATTACCCGACGATGGCAGCGACGGCGGCGGAACTCATGGTCGCATCGGATAGTGGTGACGATCCCACGCTGGCGAATCAGGTGGCGCTGGTGCGGGTGGCGCTGGCGTATTCGCCCACCAACAAAGAAAGTGAAGTCGCCATCGCTGCAATTGACGACTGGCTGGATGAGCATCTCCCGGCAGATGTGCAAGCATACCAGACCGGGGCCGCGCCGCTCGTACTGAATACGACCAGTTCTGTCAAAACCAGCGTAGATCGCACGATTTGGGTGACAGTAGTCCTGGTGATCATCATGCTGTTGGTCGTTTATCGTTCGCCGGTCAGCCCCTTGATTCCACTTTCGGCGGTGACGGTGGCGTATTTGATCACGCGCGGAATCGTGGCTTATATGGGCGAGCATTACATGACGATCACGAGTTATGCGAACGTCATGTTAGTCGTGGTGATGTACGGAGCCGGGACGGATTATTGCCTGTTCCTGATCAGCCGCTTCCGCGAAGAAATGGCCGATCATCCGGGCGTGGAGAGCGCGACGGCGCATACGGTCCACCGCGTCGGGGAAACGATCACCAGCAGCGCAGGCACGATCTTTGTCGGGTTCATGGCGATGATCTTCGCGGAAATGGGCATTTTTAACACGAGCGGTCCGGCGTTGGCGCTGGGTATCATCATGTCGTTGGGGGCCGGGTTGACACTGGTTCCGGCGCTGCTGGCGACCTTAGGGAATCGTGCCTTCTGGCCGGGCGAGGCCACGCACCGCGATAATGGGCGGTTGTACGAACTGACTTCGAAATGGGTGAGTACCTACCCGCTCCCGGTGATTCTGGTGATTGTGCTGCTGATGCTGCCGGTTTCGCTGTACGGCGTGAATCAGCGCGTGACCTATGAACTGCTGGCCGATCTGCCGGATGATCTGGATGTGGTGAAGGGCTACGAATTGATGAGCGACAGCCTCGGCGCGGGGAACGTTATGCCCACGACGATTGTTGTCACCGAACGCGCGCCGGATCAGATCGCGGCGGATATTGTGCATTTGACCGACGAACTCGTCGCGCTGGAAGGGGTCTATGATGTGCGCGGCCTGGATGATCCCGCCGGGCAGCACAGCCCCGATATTCGTGATCTGCTGCACGTCAGCACACAGTTGAATATGGCGCTGGACATTATGAATGCTTCCGGCGCGGATACAGAGACGATGATCGGGCCGGAAGCGCTAACCGCCATGCTGCGCGGCTTGAACGGGTATCTGGACTTGTTGGCCGAACAGTTCCCCGCAGTAACCGATGATCCCAACATGATCGCGCTGCAAGAAATCCTCAGCAACCCGTTGCAGCTTGCGCTGCGACAGGCGGAGATTGCGCCCGCGTTTGTAGGACTGGCGGAACGCTTCAGTACGATGGATGAAGCGTACCTGATGCCTACTGCGTTCAGCGATATTCTCGCCGCGCTGCCCGCCGCTGTGACTGAAGGCGATAACAGTGTCGCCATGTTGAACAGCTTATCTGAAACCTATCTGGCAAAGGCAGGCACAGCGTTTAAGCTCGAACTGATTTTTGCCGTATCGCCCAGCAGTTACGAGGCGATGGATACCATGCACGCGATTCGGGATATTCTGACGCGCTATGAAGGCGATGGCGAGGCCGTCGCGGGTGGCGGTACGGCGGTGAATACGGACATCCGCGATACGATGGATCGGGACTTGCTGCGCGCGATTGGTTTTGTGCTGCTCGGTATTTTTATCGTACTGCTGTTGATGCTGCGCAGTGTGATCGCGCCGTTGTACCTGATCGGGACGGTGGTTCTCAGTTTCACGTTTACGCTCGGCCTGACCAATTTTGTCTTCAAAACCTTGATGGATGTCGATGGTCTGACGTGGTATGTGCCGTTCTTCGCGTTTGTGTTCCTCGTCGCGCTTGGCATTGATTACAGTATTTTCCTCTTTGGACGGATCAAAGAGGAAGTCGGCCATCATGGGCTGCGCGAAGGGGTGCATGTCGCAGTGGCGACGACGGGCGCGATCATCACCTCGGCGGGGATCATCCTGTCGGGTACGTTCGCGGCGATGATCACGGGCGAGGTGGCCGGCCTCAAGGAATTGGGTTTTGCGGTAGCTGTCGGCGTCTTGATCGATACGTTTGTGGTGCGCACTGTGCTTGATCCTGCGCTGGCGACTCTGTTCGGCAAATGGACATGGTGGCCGGGAGGTGTGCCGCAAGCGCAGCCCAGGCCGGATCGTGAGTTGCAACCTGCGCCGGAATCGGGGGATTGACCTCACCCTCCGACCTCCTCTCCACGCATAGAGAGGGGGAGTAGGGGCGGGTTTGATGCAAATTAAATAATGATCAGGGCTATGGTAGGGGCCGACCAGTGTGTCGGCCCAGGGCGAACCGCAGGTTCGCGTTCGCCCCCACAGCACATTTATCCCCATTAATTTCTTAAACAGCATCAAACCCGCCCTTACAATTTTCCCAGAGGATTCTTTCTTACCCCAAACCATTTTCCGCCGCGTACTGCTCCGCTTGCTGCATGATATATCGCACAAATTCCAGCGACGCTTTGAACTCATCCTGATCGGCTTGCTGCCAGATCATCGCATCTTTGCGCGTGATCCAGGCGCGATCAATGAGGCCGGTCCAGGCGGGATCGAGATTGGCTTTGGCCCATGTGATCCCTGTCAATTTTGATCCGGGACGGCCCCGGCGCAAATCGTGCAGCATCCGGCAGTAATTCAAGACGATGAACGACTGGTAAAAGCGGTTATTGTACGGCTCAGGATCGATCATTAGATCGCCGCCCCAGCCCCGAATCACGCTCAAAATTTCTTTACGCAGCGCCGCAACGGGGATCGGATCGATCAGCGATTGGGGATCGGGTCCGGCTAACGTGATGCCCATATCACGCACGACCCATCGCACCAGCGCGGTATTGCAGTGATTCGAGCGGATGAGCGTCGTCGCGCCATGATCGAAATACCAGACCAGGCCGCCGCTTTGTCTATAATCGCGCAGCACGTCAAGCGGGAAATAGGAACACTCTAAATGCTGTCCCCAGGGATCGTAACGCGCACGGATGCGCGCTTGATTGGCATCCAGCGCGGCAACTTGCTCGTGGGCGAGGTCTTCATGCAGCGCGATGATGTAATCCACGTCGCTGTGCTGATCAAAGTCGCCCACCGCAAGCGATCCTTGCAGATAGATGCCGACGCATTTATCACCGAGGATCGTTTGATTGCTGGCGACCATATCGCGCAGCACTTCGTTTAGGGCGGGGTAGGGTGTAGGGAGTTGGTTGGTCATGGTTTTTCCTTGTCAAGTAGCGTAAAAATTTGCGGGCAGACAGATGGCTAAAAAGTTGATGCGGGCCAACACGCACAAGTGCGGCTGTAGTACTAAGAGATCATGCGGAAACATAGGCGCTAATAACGGATGTGTTTTGACTTTCGCCTTGCGATCTTTTCCCAAGATGGAACTTGGGGCGACAAAAT